>DAITPE010000317.1:0-6833 GCA_036833775.1 Pyrinomonadaceae bacterium
GAAAATTAAAAGCGGAGAAAAAGATGAAAAAGGTTTTGATTTTGATGTTTGCGGTCGGCGTTTTTTCGGTAACGGCGTTTTCGCAGGTCGTGCCGGATTATGATTTTTTTATAGAAAATTGCTATTCATCCGTAAAAAACGGCAAATTTACCGAAGCGGTCGATTTTTGCAGCGAAGCCATTTCAAAAAAGAGCGATTCGGGAACGGCTTTTTATCTGCGCGCGGTTTCTTACAGCAAAACTCCGTTCGGAACCGAGATCAAAACGCCGACGGGAGAGACTGTCGAACTTTCCGCCGAACAGCGGAAACAATTTGTCATTGCCGATGCCGAAAAATGTATTCGGTTGATACCGAACGAATATCCTTGTTATTCGCTGATCGGCTCGTTTTTATATGCTTCAAAGCAAAAAGAGGACGCGGAAAAAGCGGTCAAAAATCTGGGCGAAGCGATTCGTTTGGGCGATAAAGACAAGATGCTTTTTTATTACCGCGCGATCGCAAATTTTAATATTGCCGTGATTCTGACCGCCAAAAATGCGCAAGCCGCAAAGTTTGCCGAACAAGCGGTTGCAGATTTTACGACTTCGATCAGTTTGAATCCGAACGAAGTTTACAACTATCAACGCCGCGCCGAAGCTTATGAATTCTTAGGCAAATTCGAACTTGCGATCGCCGACGTGACAAAGTTTTTGGAAACCAACGACGAAGACGACCAACTGTTTTTCAAGCGCGGAAAATTATACTTGAACGTCAAAAAATACGAGTTTGCGATCGAAGATTTTACCAAAACTATAGAACTTTTGGACGAACCTTACAACACTGATCTTGAAGAAAATTTGAAGGAAATTCTGCCGTTTCGGATGCAGGCTTACAAAGCCTTGAAGCAAAAAACAGAATTCTGCAAAGACCTGAAAACATTGAACGAAACAGCCGATTGCTCGAAAGAATGGAAGAAATAAACTCTGAACGAAGGAATCTAAACTGATCGAATGTAACTCAAAAAGTAAATTATTCTATTTCATTTAATTTATCGGGTGAATTTTGTTTATGCCTACTGAAGCACGGTCGATTTCCAACCGGTCGAAGTGCAAATGTAAAGCTTATTGTTGACCGCATCGACTCTTGTTTGACCGTATTCAGCCGCTTGATCGCAGTCGAACGAGGGCGGCGTGTTGCTCGTCAACGGCAACTGCACGAAACCGCCCGAAACGCTGAATGCCCGCTGTGCATTAACGGCGAACGGCGAATCAGTGATCGGCTGGCGCGGCGTTAAAATGCTGAATGCGTCGGTCGAAACTCCCGGGCGAACGCCGATTTGCAGAAATCTCGCTTTCTGATTGCCCGTCAAAGATGCGCCGAGAAAGAGGGAAACGGTGAAAATGCCGTTCGTGACTTGGACATTTTCAATCGTTATCAAATCGCTCTGCGCCGCGCCGCCGTTTTCCGTGTCAAACATTTGAAACTGTAAATCGTATTGCCCGTTCGCCGCAATGCCGCTGTCGCTCAATCTGCCTTGATAATTGATGTTCGCGCAGCTTTGTCCCGCAGCGGGATTTACAGCTGCTTCTCCGCCGTTCAAGAACCACGTTGAGGCGGAAACAGATGTCATTTTCAGGCGCATTACATCTTGATGTATGCCGGGGTGAAAAATCATCGGCTGGTTCGGATAAATTGTTGCTCCGGGAATAAAATAATTGCGCGTCAAAATTCCTCTGGGAATCGTCAGAGCTGCGTCGCTGGTATTGTTATAGCCGTAAACCGCATCGCCGACAGATATTAAATGCATCGTTTCGCCCGCCGCGTGAGAATACAAAAATGTCTGGTTCTCGGGAACGCCAGAACCGAAGGAAATACGAGTGCCGCTGTTTTCGACAATTCTTGCGCTCAAAACTTCCTGCGTCGCGCCTCCCGGATTGTAAACGATCGTGTAAAATCCGAGCGGTGCCGCCTGATCGATGACAGGGCTTTGATTGCTACTGCCGCCGCCCGCGCCGGGAGTTAAATTATTGGTTAGCATCCGCGTCAAAGTTTCCGTTTTCGCCTCGAAACAAACCGACGGAATCACCGTTCCGGTTGCTTGCGCCTGCGCCGTTGCGAAAGCCGCGCTAAGAAGCATTACAGTCAAAAAAAATCGGCGCACCATTTGTATGGAAAATTGCATATATTTCATAATTGTTCTCACAAATTTTATTGCAGTGTCGTAAACTTCCAGCCCGATTCGGTGCAGACATAGAGATTTACGCCCGAGATAAACATCTTGCCGACTTCCGTTTTTTCGTCGCAATCGCTTGCGGCGGTTGATCCTGCCTGCGGAATCTGCACTGTTCCGCCCGAAACGCTTTTCGCGTTGAGCGCGTATGGAACGGCGTTGATCGGCTGGCGCGGCGCGAGAACGGTCGGCGGGTCGCTCAGATCGCTTTTCTGCACGGTGATTTCAAAGAAATTTATTTTGAAATTGTTTTGGAAGATCGAAGCGACATCGAGACGGACGCTGAAAAGTCCGTTTGTTACAGGAACGTCCGTGAGCGCGATAGTTTTCGGAAACGCCGTGCCGCCCGTTTCGGTTTCATAAAACTTAAAGGTCAGATTGTAATTTCCGTTGGCGGCGGCATTTGCGTTCGACAATCTGCCCTGATAATTCATCGTACCCGCACCGCAGAAATTTGCCGGATTGACGTAAGCCGTAACTGACGTATTGTTGAGAAACCATGTCAGGTTATTCGGATATGTAAAAACGGCGGAAAAAGATTTTTCGTGTCTGCCGGGGAGAAAAACGCTTGTCGGACGATTTTGCGCCGAGGGCGGAAGTAAAAAATTGTTCAATCCCTGCTGAATAGTGATCGTACCGGTCGTCGTGTTGGTGTAGCCGAAATATGCTTTGAAAACGGCGGTTTGTTCGCCGTTGCTGTAAGTCGGCTCGATACAGTCGAAATGCTGAATGATTGATGGCGTTTGCGCCTGCGCCGAATTAGTGACGCAGAAAAGCAGACCGAAAAAAATAATCGTCTGCAAGATTCGTTTTGAAAAAATCGTTTGTTTTTTATGATTCATATAATTTGTAACCGCCGATCAAAGCGGATAAAAGCGGATTTTTGTTTAATGATTATCTGCATTTATCTGCGGTTGATATTTCTTAAAATTTCGGCGAAAGATTCGGGGCAAATCATAATCAATCCGTCGGGAGTTTCGGTAAAATGCACCGTTTCTTTTTCGATCGTCCGATAGATCGCGCGGCGGCTCATCTCAAACAAAACGGCTGACGCTTCCGCCGAAATCATTTGTCCGGCGCAGAGCGGGCAAAAAAATTGTTCGTCCTGTTCGGGCTGGCTGATGATAAAACGCCGCTTTGTTTCGATCAGAATGTCCGTCTTGCGTATGATTTCCATTTGTTTTCCGTTAAACTTAAAAACGCCGCACAGCTTTGGCAGGCGATGCGTCAAACTTATCTCGACCTCAGCCAAAAAGTCCTGATAACAAAGCGGAAAATTTTTCGGATAAAATTTCGGATAGCGTGAAAGAACTGCAAACAAACAGGTTTTATGATTTCGGTGCGTTTCGGCTCGACGCGAAAAAACGCCGTCTGCTGCGCGGCGAAGAGATAATTCCGCTCACGCCGAAGGAATTCGAACTGCTTTTCGTGCTGGTCAAAAACGCGGGAAAGGTCGTTGAAAAAGACGATCTGCTCGACGAAATCTGGAAGGATACTTTTGTTGAAGAAGGAACACTGACGCGCAATATTTCGTGGCTCAGACGGAAACTCGCGGCAAATGTTGACGAAAAAAATATCAAATTTATCGAAACCGTACCGAAACGCGGTTATCGTTTTCTGCCTGAAATCAAGATAGAATCTGAGCAACCGCTCGTCATCGAAGAACAAACCTTGACGCGCATCCGCATCGAAGAAACGCTGACGATTCCCGATCAAAAAATCGAAGCGGAAATAATCGTTCCGCAAATCGCCGCTTCAAACGAATACGCTTTAATTCAAAATTCAAAATTCAAAATTCAAAATTCAAAATCGAATCGTTTATATCTCGCTTTCGCACTAATTATCTTTGCCGTTCTCGGATTTTTCGCCTATCGCGCCGTTTTTCAAACTTCCGAAACGACACCGATTTTGGTTTCAAAAATCGCGCCGTTTTCGGGGTTGACGGGACGCGAAGATATGCCTTCGTTTTCGCCCGACGGCAAACAGATCGCGTTTTCGTGGAACGGCGGTGAGGCTGACACTTTGAGCATTTACGTGAAACTGATCGGCGCGGGCGAACCGTTGCGCTTGACCAATTCCGCCCAAAACGATCTTTACCCGACCTTTTCGCCCGATGCTTCGCAAATCTTTTTTGTCCGCGCTTTTCCGACGCATTCGGAGGTGATCGCGATTCCCGCGCTCGGCGGCGCGGAACGCAAGATTTGCGAACTCAAATCCTACGCGAGCCTTTCGTTTGCGCCTGACGGAAACACGCTTGCGATCGGCGACGCGGACGAAAGCGGTAAGATTTTTGCGGTTTATCTGCTCGATTTGCGGACGGGCGAAAAGCGTCGTCTGACGAATCCGTCTGAAACTTCGCTCGACAATACGCCGCGTTTTTCGCCCGACGGTAAACAGATCGCATTCCTGCGTTCGTCGGGCGATTTCGTGCAGGAATTGATGATCGTTTCGTCAACGGGCGGCGAACCGCGTCAAATTACGAACGACAAAGCGCGGATTCGTAATCTCGGCTGGAGCGCGGACGGCAAAAACATCTATTTCGTTTCGTTTCGCGCAAACAATCAATCGAATTTGTGGCAAATTTCCGCGTCGGGTGGTGAGCCGCGTCTTGTTTCGACGGGCGGCAAAAATATGCGGAATATGGCGGTTTCGCCCGACCGCAAAACCGTCGCGTTCGTCGAGGAAACTGAAGATTCCAACATTCGCCGCATTAATTCGGACGGCACAGCGCAGAAATTTATCGCTTCGGCGCGCGGAGATCACAGCCCTCATATTGCGCCCGACGCATCGCGCATCGCGTTCGTTTCCGACCGTTCGGGACACGGCGAAATCTGGATTGCCGACGCGGACGGGAAAAATCAGCGGCAGTTGACGTTTTCGGAAGTTTCGGCGGGCAGTCCGCGCATTTCGCCCGACGGCAAAACGGTTCTTTTTGACAAACAGACGGGCGAAAGCAGTAATATTTTCACCGTTTCGATCGAAGGCGGCGAACCTCGCCGTATTGCCGAAACCGCCGCCCGCGACATTCTGCCCGCGTGGAGCGCAGACGGCAAAACGATCTTTTTTACATCCAACCGCAGCGGCGATTTTCAGCTTTGGAAAATTCCCGCAAACGGCGGCGAAGCCGTCCAATTAACAAAGCAAGGCGCGTTTGAATCGTTCGCCGCGCCCGACGGCAAAACGATTTTGTATTCCAAAAGCCGAGGCATCGCCGGATTGTGGCAGATTTCCATCGACGGAAGTGACGAAAAAACCGTCAGTGCATTGTCCGAAGCAGGTTACTGGCGTTCGTGGACGGTCACGAACGGCGGCGTTTATTTCGTCGCTTATGCCCCAAATCCGCCTTATCAACTCAAATTTTACGATTTCGCCAACGCCCGTTTAAACAATCTTGCGGCAATCGAAAAAGTTCCGCTCTGGAACTTTTCGGGCTTGAGCGCATCCGCCGACGGCAAGCTCGTTTTATACGCCCAATCCGACCAAAACACGAGCAGCATTATGCTCGCCGACGTGGGCAATTAAAATGAATCTGAATTCAAATTCGGTTGGTTCTAAGGTGTCGTGACGGCGGTGAAAATGTCCGAACCTTTGCCGACGGGTTTGTCGTCGATCATATACCAAAGCTGATATTGGCGCACTTCGGGTTTGCCGGCTTCGAGCGGCAGGCGCGTGTCGATAAAGGGCGGTTTGATGTCGCGGGAAAGCTCGGAAAGCGACGTTTCGCCGCCGCGTTTTGAATAGACGATCACGCCGTCGAATTTGCCTTTGCGCCAATCTACGCGCACGACATTGTTGGGCAACGCGCTCGCATTTCCTTTCGGTTTGGCTTGGTCGTTATTACGCGGCGCGGCTTTCTGAGGCACGATGCCGAGCGCGATGCCGAGCGTTTCCGAATAAGTTTCCTGCGCCTTGATGCGCTTGAAAATTCTCTGTAAATAAGCGATGGCGTTCGACGGAAACATCACGGCAGGCAGTTCGGGAACGATAAATTCGGGAACAAATTCGGTTGAATGATTGCGGTTATTGTTTCCCGACAATTTCGCTTTACGAAAAATATGAGCAGCCTTTGAAAATTGTTTCGCGCCGCTCGCAAACTTGATGCTGAAAACGATCGTATCGCACGCGCTCACGACCTTTTCGGTCTCAGCCTCATTAAAATTCAAATTTTCGGCTTCTTCGATAAACTTTTTCTTAAAAATCTCGAAAAACACGATCTTTCCTTCGCTGTTTTGCGGAATTAATCTCGGCATAATCCTTGTTCAAACTCATTTTTATCAAAGTATAACAAAAATATCCTGAGGGAAAACAAAAATATCCCTATGTTTTATAAAATTATCTCGCTGTTATATAAAAATATCCCAATGCAAAACAAAAATATCCTTGTGTTTTACTAAAATAAACCAATGTTTTATTAAATTATCCCAATACTTTACTAAATTTTCCCAATGTTTTATTAAAAATTCCCAGTGTTTTACTAAATTATCCCGAGGGATATTTTTGTTTACACAAATTAAGAAGTCATTTGACAGTTGAAAAAAAGAGTTTCGATGAGTGTTCTGAAAAGCGAAAACACTTTGTTTTGAATAAGGTGTCAGTAGCCCGCGCGTGAGCAAGGGCTGAAATA
>DAITPE010000318.1:0-6833 GCA_036833775.1 Pyrinomonadaceae bacterium
CACGAATTATTCAGGATTCGGAAATGTTTTGGGAACGCCGAGTTTCGGTCAGCCTTTAACAACTGCGGGCGGAGTTTTCGGTTCGGGCGGACCACGCGCTTTTCAAATCGCCGGAAGATTTACATTTTAGAAAACTCACCACAGAGCCACAGAGATCACTGAGAAATCGAAATTACAAGTTGCATATTATTCTCGGTGTGCTCTGTGTCTCTGTGGTGAATATTTTATGCAATTAAAAAGACAATTCGGTTTGTGGACGGCGGTTGCGCTGATCGTTGGGCAAGTGATCGCGGTCGGCATTTTTCTCACGCCTGCGGGAATGGCGAAATCGGTCGGTTCGCCTTTTTGGTTGTTTTTAATCTGGATTTTAATGGGCGCGATGACTTTGAGCGGCGCACTTTGTTACGGCGAATTGGCTTCGCGTTTTCCCGAAGCCGGCGGAAGTTACGTTTATTTGCGCGAAGTTTACGGAAAAGCCGCCGCGTTTCTTTACGGCTGGATGGTTTTGCTCGTGCTCGATCCGGGATTGACGGCGGTTTTCGGTGTCGGTTTGGCAAGTTATGCAGGATTTTTGGTTGAACTTTCGCCGTTTGGAAAACAGATTTTGGCGATTTCGGTTGTAGTGATCGTCGGTTCTATAAACATTCTCGGTGCAAAGATCGGCGCGAATTTTCTAAAGGTTTTAACATTTCTCAAAGTTGGAACTTTGCTTTTCATAATAATTTACGGATTTATCGGCGGTTTCGGCGATTGGAAAAATTTTGAACCTTTTTTCGCAATTCCGAAAGACACCTTCGGCGCGTTTGCAGGCGGAATCGTCGGCGCATTTTTTGCGTTTGCAGGTTGGTGGGAAGTCACGCGTTTTGCGGGAGAAATCGAAAATGCCGAAAAAAATGTGCCGAAAGCTTTAACGCTCGGCGTGATCGCGCTCACGATCATTTATATTTTAACGAGTGCGGTTTTCTTTTATCTCGTTCCGTTGTCGAAAGTTACGAGCGATGAAACATTTGCCGCGCAAGCCGGAATCGCACTTTTCGGGGAAATCGGCGGCGTGATTTTTTCAATTATTGTAATCATTTCGGTTCTCGGAACTTTGTTTGCTTATCTAATGGTTTCACCGCGAGTTTATTACGCGATGGCAAACGACGGCTTGTTTTTTGAAAGTTTCGGTAAGCTTCATCCGAAATTGAACACGCCGCACCGCGCTACGATAATTCAAGTTTTTTTGGCGACACTTTTAATTTTGTCGGGAAGTTTCGAGCAGATAATTTCATACTTTTTCTTTGTTGTAGTTTTGTTTATCGGGCTGACGGTCGCAGGGCTTTTCAAAATTCACAAAATAGAATTTTCGGGTTATAAAACATTTCTGTTTCCGTTCACGCCGATATTTTTTATTGTTGTGACGGCTTTTGTTTCTCTCATGATCGCAATGAGAAATCCGCTGCAATCTTTTCTCGGTGTTGGAGTTGTTTTGCTCGGAATTCCTGTTTATTATTGGTTTTTTAACCAAAATCGTAAATAGTAAATTAAAAAAATATGGCTTGGATAAAAACGATTCCGTTTGATGAAGCGGATGATAAATTAAAAGAAATTTTGATGAAAACGCGAATGTCGTATCCGCAGGAATACGCTTCGCCTGCGCCGAAAGCGTCTGCAATAAATGAATCGATCGTCGATTCGCATACGCTGATTCCTGATGCGCTTTATCATTCGTTTTCAGCGTTTAGCGCAATGATGTCGCCCGAACTTCCGTTGGAAAGACGACAGCACGAAATGATCGCAACGATGGTTTCGGTCACGAATGATTGTCATTACTGACTGGAATCTCACGCAGAGTTTCTGCGTCGTGTCACGCTCGATGACGATCTCATCGAAAAACTAAAAACCGATTACGAAAACGCGCCGATCACCGAAGCCGAGCGCGTGATGTGCGATTATGTCGTGCAATTAACGAAAGATGCCGTCAAAATTCATCCCGGCTGGCACGTAAAACTTCGCGCCGTCGGATTTGACGACACGGCAATTTTGCAGATAACCTTAATTGCTGCTTGGTTTAATTACATTAATCGGGTTGCCGATGCACTCGGCGTTGGCAGAGAAAATACATAAATTTTATGGCGGAATCGCAAACTTCTTCGTGGCTGAAACCTTCGTTGGATTGGCTGCTTATCTTTGTTCCGATCGCAATTGCGATGCGTTTTATTCCGGCTTTGGAAAATCCGACGCTTTTGTTCATTTTTTCGTGTTTGTCGATCATTCCGCTCGCAGGTTGGATGGGAAAAGCAACCGAACATCTTGCCGAACATCTGGGACAAGGAATCGGCGGACTTTTGAACGCAACTTTCGGAAATGCAGCCGAACTAATTATCGCGCTTTTTGCTTTGTCGAAAGGTTTGGAAGGCGTTGTCAAAGCTTCGATCACGGGTTCGATCATCGGGAATTTATTGCTCGTTCTCGGTGTTTCATTAATTGCTGGCGGAGCGAAACATAAAACTCAAAATTTTGAAAAAACGGCGGCAAGCACATCTGCAACGGCTTTGACGTTGGCAGCGATCGCGCTTTTAATTCCGTCTGTTTTTCATATCGTTTCCGACAATGTTTCTGTCGCGCAAGGCGGTTGGACTCCTGCAAAAGAACAAAATTTATCATTGGCGATCGCAGTTGTTTTGATCGTAACTTACGGTTTTACGCTTTTGTTTTCGCTCGTGACGCACAAAGATTTATTTATGGGCGAAGCTTTACAAGGTTGTGCGCAAGAAGTCGGACACGAGGAAGAAGAATCGGGCGATCATTGGTCGAAAGGCAAATCGGTTTTGATTCTTTTGATCGCAACCGCTTTTGTCGCTTTGATTTCTGAATTTTTAGTCGGTGCGGTCGAAGCGGCTCGCGGCGCGCTCGGATTCACTGAAGTTTTCGTCGGTGTGATCGTCGTCGCGATTATCGGAAACGCGGCTGAACATTCGTCGGCGGTTATGATGGCGATGCGGAATAAAATGGACTTGACGCTCGGTATCGCGCTCGGTTCAAGTTTGCAAATCGCTTTATTTGTCGCGCCCGTTTTGATTTTTGCTTCTTATTTATTCGGAAAACCAATGAATCTGGAGTTTGCGATTCCCGAAGTCGTCGCGGTTTTTGCTTCGATCTTGATCGTTCAGCAAATCTGCTCCGACGGCGAAAGCAATTGGGTCGAAGGCGTTCAGCTTCTTTCGGTTTATGCAATTTTGGGTATTTTGTTTTACTTTTTGCCGGACATTCATTCGGGCGCACACGAAGCCGTGAAATCCGCGACCGATGCAATAAACGGCACGGCGGCTGTGCCGCGTCATTAAGTTTATGAAAAGAATTTGTGTTTTTTGCGGTTCAAATCCCGGAATTGATCCGATTTATCTTGAAACGGCTGAAAAGGTCGGAAAATTTTTGGGTGAAAACGGTATCGAACTCGTTTTTGGCGGCGGACGCGTCGGTTTAATGGGAAGAATCGCCGACACCGTGATGGCAAACGGCGGAAAAGTGATCGGAATTATTCCGAAAGGTTTGTCGGACAGAGAAGTCGCGCATCAAGGTTTGACCGAGTTGAAAATTGTCGGTTCGATGCACGAAAGAAAAGCTTTAATGGCAGAACTTTCAGACGGATTCATCGCACTTCCCGGCGGTGTCGGAACATTTGAAGAATTTTGCGAGATCGTTACTTGGGCGCAGCTCGGAATTCACGAAAAACCTTGCGCTTTGATGAATGTCGGCGGATTTTACAATGCGTTTATCGCGATGTTCGATCATTCTATGAATCAAGGTTTTATCCGTCCGCAGCATCGCGAATTGGTTTTGGTTGATGACAAAATCGAAGAACTTTACGAAAAAATGCGAAATTTTCGTCCGCCGACAATTGAAAAATGGCTCGATAAAGAATCTACTTAAAATTCAATGAAAAACTGCGATCTGATAATCTACGGCGCGAGCCAATTATTAACCTGCGCTTCAAACGGAAAAGCGAAAAAAGGCGCGGAAATGTCCCAACTTCACATAATTGAAAACGGCGCAATTGCAGTTTTCGGTGAAAAAATTGCGGCAGTCGGCAAAACCGAAGATATTTTGCGAGAATTTCAAGCCAAAAAAACGATCGATGCAAACGGAAAAGTCGTTTCGCCCGGATTTGTCGAATGTCACACGCATCTTGTTTTTGCGGGAAATCGTCTGAATGAATTCGAACTCAAAATCAAAGGCGCGGATTATCTGGAAATTCTCAAAAACGGTGGCGGAATTCTTTCGACAGTTCACCACACACGCGAAGCAAATTTCAAAGATTTAGTCGAAGATGCACGCAAAAGGCTCGATAAAATGCTCGCGTTCGGCATTACAACTTGTGAAATCAAAACGGGTTACGGTCTCGATACGGAAACAGAATTTAAAATGCTCGAAGCAATTTTGGAATTGGATCGATTTCACGCGATCGAGATCATTCCCACATTTATGCCCGCGCACACAATTCCGTTTGAAGATTATCGAAAGAAAAATCAGTTTTTGATGGATGAAATTATTTCTGAAGATTATACTTCGCTGATTTGCGACGAAATGCTGCCGAAATTACGTGATTGGCGTGAAAATGTTTATATCGACGTTGACCGCGTAAACTTCGATTACACAAGAAATAAACCTTTTTTCGTGGACGTTTTCTGCGAAAAAAATGCTTTTACATTGGAACAATCCCGAAGGATTTTGGAAACCGCAAAATCGCTCGGTTTCAAATTAAAAGCACACGTCGATCAGTTTACGAATCTCGGCGGAACGACGATGGCGATCGAACTCGGAGCGGTCTCGATCGATCATTTAGATGCGATTTCTGAAATCGAGATCGGACTTCTCGCAAATTCAGACACGATCGGCGTAACGACGCCGACCTGCAATTTTAACTTCGGCGAAACGAAATTTACCGACGCTCGAAAGTTGATCGATGCGGGCTGTGCGATGGCGGTTTCGACCGATTACAATCCGGGAAGTGCGCCGTGTCCGTCGATCACGAATGCGATGGCGATCGCTTGCCGTTATCAAAAACTTCCTCCGGCTGAAGTTTTTAACGCCGCAACGATAAATGCCGCGTTCGCAGTCGGTTTGGGCGAAAAAATAGGTTCACTCGAAGCCGGAAAACAAGCGGATATTTTAATTTTCGATACAAACGATTACCGCGAAACTATTTACGAGTTCGGCGGAAATTTCGTCGAAAAAATTATCAAAAACGGCAGAATTATCGAAAACTGAAAGAGAAGTTTTTAGCAAAAAAAATCTTCTCTTTCAGTTCCAACAAATTCAATAATTCCGGTTTGAATTTCCGCTCAGTGCAAACAATAAAATTCCCAAAGCCGCGCCGATCAGCGAAGCCGTCAGCGAGAATCTGTGGTATCTGTGTCTGCCGCGAGCGTGTCTGACATCGTTGTAACGGACACGTTTCGATTCGTCGTCTTTTTGAACGACCACGAAATCCTCGTCGTTTATTTCAGCTAAATATCCCGAAATCTTCGATCCGTCATTCAATTTTAATTTTAATTTCGATTCTTTTCCGACACCGATTTTATTCAGTTCAGTTTTAAGTTTTCCGACAATTTCCGCGCGTTTTGCCGAATCTTCATTCAACATTGCACCATTCGCGCTCGAAGCGTACAAAGTCAGATTCAGAATTAAACCGATCAAAAGCAGCGAAACCATTTTTTGCATAAAATTTTCCTCCAATTTATTTGTGGAAACTGCTAAAAAAACATCTTCCGTAAATAATCGCAAAAAAATATTAAAATTAAGGTCAAAGATATTTTGTTAATATCGATTTATTATGAAGAAAAAAGAATTTAAGAATATGCTCGAAACTATGGCACAAGCTTGGTCAAATCGCGACTATGAAAAGGTTTCTGAATATTTTGCCGAAAAACTGTTTTATTCTGACTCGTTAAATTATAGTTTTAAGAGTAAGCGGGAAATACTCGATTTTTTTAAGGACGACGAAGGATTTTCACAAAACTGCATATTTCACAATGTCGTTTTCGATGAAGAAACACAAATCGGAACAGGCGAATACACTTATCGTGGAACTTTTTGCTATCACGGAACGGCTTGGATAAAAATTGAAGACGAAAAGATCGTCGAATGGCGCGAATATCAGCACGTTTCCGAAAAAAACTACGACGATTATTGGTCGAAAATTTAACGGTAACGGCAAAATCTGACGTATTGATTTCCGCTTGAAAAATTTCCTTGCCAGCAAAGTTGGTTGCCTTCGAGAGTTTTTCCTAAACTCATTTGTCCGACAACATTTGAGCCTTGAGAAACACGAAGATCGGAGGAACCTTCCGAATAATTTGAACCTGAAACTGTATAAATAACATTCGGACTCGAATTATAATAAAAACTTCCTGAAATTGACTTGTTTTTATTCCACACCAGATTAAATGTGGCAGGTGTGCCGCCGACGTTTCCCGAATAACTTTTCAAACCCAAAGATTTAGTTTCAGCAACAGGAGCGGGAACGACCACGATTTTCGGCGTTGGTGTCGGTTGCTGAGGTGCTGTTTGTATCGGCTGGTTTTCAGCTTGGCTGTTTGACTTCGATGCAGTTTCAGCATTTTTTTGTGTAGAATTTTGTTCTGCGATGGGTTTTGAAAATGGATTGAAAAGAAATAGCGCGACAATGCCACCGCCGATCATCAAACTGATCAAACCGACCAGCAAATAAGCGAAAACCGGGCTGACACCTTGTTTTTGGTTTGATGAGGTTTGCGAAATTGTTTTCGGATCGATAAAAACGGTCGGTTGCGAATCTGCCGTATAAACAAGCGTTTCGCCGTCGTTTA
>DAITPE010000319.1:0-6830 GCA_036833775.1 Pyrinomonadaceae bacterium
TGTCGCATAATCGACCGAAACCGTTCCCGCCGTGCCGTTCGTGCGCGAAACCGTAACCGTCACGAGATCGTGTTCCGTTCCCGAATACGGAGCAAACGCGAAACTGAATTTGCCCGCGTTGTCGTCGTCGAGAATTGTTCCGAGGGCTTGATTATCGCCGAACGCCGCGTTTTGCGGATTCGTTAAATTCACGAAAAACGTTTCATCGAGTTCGGGCGTTGTATCGCCGTTGACGGTGACGAGAATATTTTTCAGCGTTTCGTATGTGCCGAAATTGACCGTTCCGTTCGTGTGCAGAAAATCGACTCCGCCGTTTGCCGTTCCGTTTGCGGTCGAAAAATCGACCGAAATCGGCAATTCGCTCGGCGCGGAAAGCTGTATGCGGAAAGAAAACTGCGTCGTTCCTTCCAAATTTCCTTCGAGATGCGAAACGTCTTCGATCGAAATTGTCGGCGGCACATCATCGTCCAAGATCGTGAGCGTCGAACTTTGATTCGGAGTTAATGACACGCCGAGCGAAGGATTTGAAAGTTTGAGATCGATCGTTTCGTTGTTTTCGTCATAAAGATCGTAATTGATCGGAATATTAAAGGATTTAACGACTTCTCCATTCAGAAAAGTGAACGTGCCACTTTGCGTCGTGTAATCCTGCCCTGCCGTTGCCGTTCCGTTTTCCGTCGTGTAATTGACCGAGATCGTGCCGCTCGAACCGCCGACGCGGTTGACGACGATCGTCCGCGAACCTGCGCTTTCGACGGCAGAATAAGCCGCTGCCGAAAAAGTCAGATTGCCGGGTTCGCCCGTGACGGCAACGCATTGCGAAAATTCCGACGTGTCGCGGTCTTGTTCTAAAGTGGCGGTTGCTGTGACAAATTGCCCGACGGTCAAAGATGTCGGAAATTCAAAATCAATGTTCGTGTCGATCGGATTTGACGCAACCGTCTGCGAACCGAGAAAATAACGACCTTCGCCGTAGCCGGACGCATCGCACGAATCGACGCGGTAAAATTCGATTCTGTATGGCGTGAGAGTCTGCCCGACATTCAAAAAACCGAGAATGCGCGACGGCGTGGCGAGCTGTAAAACAGGGAAGTTTTGCAATTTATTCGGACCCGAATCGCCGTCGCCGTTGTCGTTCGGCGTTACGCCGTCGTTATTCAAATCGATGCCGAGTCCGCCGTTTGAATAGATCGAATTTACGCGGATCGACTGATCGAATCCGGCAATCACCATGACACCGTTTTGATGATTAAAAGCAATTTTATTTGAGCCGCCCGTCGTGGCGTTGCCAATCCGGTTGGAGCCTGAGCCGACGTGCAGACCGTTCAAAACATTTCCAATATCTGCACCGCCGCTGTTCGTTCCGATGTAGTTATTTTGAACTTCGTTAGATGTTCCTAAAAGTTTGATGCCGTTTCCGGCATTGCCCGATACGATGTTCGACGCGATATTATTGTCGGCTAAACCGACCTCGTTTTGGCTTGAACTGAGATTTATTCCCGAAAGCGAATTCGGGATCGCGCTGCTTGCCAATATGTTCGTTCCGACCTTGTTGCCGTAAATTTTAACTTTATTGACGTGAACGCCGACTTCGATTCCGTCGCCGCCGTTTCCGCTGATCGTGTTGCCGTCGTCGGCGTTCACCGAAGAACCGATGACGATCGGAGAATTTGCGTCTGTGTCCGCTTCGGTCAATGAAATTCCGCCTGTAGCATTGGGAATCGCCGAAGAACCTGCGGCATTTGTTCCGATCTGATTTCGCCTGATCGCCGCCGGAATATTAGCGTCTTTAACCGAAACTCCTTTTCCGCCGTTTCCCGAGATCAGATTTCCCGCATTAAAACCGAGCAAAGTTCCGCCGATAAATGCACTGTTGACGATTCCGTTCAATTCGATTCCGTCGTTCGAGTTGCCAAGATCGGCAGTTCCGTTGATATTAGTGCCGATATAATTGCCGTAAACATTTACATTTCCCGCAGAAGCCCGAATTCCGTCACTCTGATTGCCGGAAATGATGTTTCTGCCCGATGCTGTTCCCGTGCCGACATTAAGTGTGTATTCTGAACCGTCACCGTTAAAAACAGAAAAACTGATGCCGTCGAAACTATTTCCCAAATCGGCATTTCCGGCAGAATTCGTGCCGATCAGGTTGTTGAAAACATTGATAGCTGTGTTTCCTGTCACAAAGCCTTGTTGATATGTGAAGATTTGGATGCCTGAACCGCCATTGCCGGAAATGACGTTGCGTTCACTGCTTGAGGAAAAACCGCCGATATTGAAAGTGCTGTTGGCATGAGCCTGAATTGAAATGCCTCCGATTCCGTTTCCCAAATCCGCTGAGCCGTTGGCACCCGTGCCGATATAGCAGCCTGAAACGGTTGCCGTGATCGGAGAATCGGCTTCAAAACTGATGCCGTGATTATGAAAGCGGTTGATTATCAGTCCTTTTACGGCAACGGTGATCGAAACGCCGGAAACAGGGCTTGAAATGATAAAACCGGATGCAAAAGAGGAAGCATTTGTGCCGTTTATTTCAATTATCGGCGCACTGATCCAACCGGGCTGAGTCGTTCCATCGATCGTTAAGGAAGTTTGAATATCGGGTAAAGCCGTCGCAGAAATCGAAATCGTCTGCAAATTTCCGCCGCCGACATTAAACTGAATCACGTCTGCGCCTGCGCCGTTTGCATTCGCGTTAATGATCGCTCCGCGCAAACTGCAATCGTTTGCGGCGGCGGTGCAAGCCGTCGCGCCGGCAACATCGTCGAGCCGATCAACGACGTAAGTTGCCGCATTTACCGACGCAAAAGAAACTAAAAATAAAACCGCAAAAAATAAACTTCTCAAAACATTTTTCATAAATCAGCAAATCCTCAGCAAGATTTATAGCTTTTATGAAAACCTAATTCGCCACCCGCACGGGCAGTAATAAATTATTTAAAAAGTAATGAAAAAATCGATTCTGAAATTTGAAATCTCGTCAAGTAAAAACTATAAGTTATTTATTAGTAAGAGTTTTAAGAAATCGGAACAAAACATCAAAATAAACTTTCAAAGATGGAAAGCGATAGAACGAAAGCCTGCAAAGAAATTGCAAAACGCAGAAATTCCGCCGTCAGTTTGGGTAGTTTTGAATATGAAAAAAGCGAAATTTAAAAGGGAAAAAGTGCGGGTTTCGGAAAAATTCAAAGCCGAAATCCGCACTTTTCGATCGATCGAAATCGTTTTATTGCAAAGCCTCTGCTGCCAGCGAAAGCGGATGGCGACCATAACGCATCACGCCGAATTTAATCGCAACGACGACGCTTTGATTAGGCAAAAGCGGCGCGTTTTGCGTGATCGAATCGATCGTCAAAGTGCTGTTGATGCCGCCGCCGTTCGGCTGTAAATTTTCCGCCGCGAGCGTCACGCCTTTGACGTTTGCGCCTTCATCCATCGAACTTATAAGCCGAAAATCGGGACGCGAAGAAAATCTTTTTTGCGTCTGCGAACCGAAAGTTGCGAAATCGAAAGCGCGAAGACGTAACGCCAAAATCGGCTGATTCGTCAGATTCGTGATCTTTCGGTAAACGGTCAAAGTTCCTTGCGCGCCGTTCGGAACAGGTGCGGAATCGAAAATTTCCGCGCCGAATTCTTCAATCGAAATCTGTTCATTTTTCATCAAACGCAAACTTTCCGAAGTTTCCGGCGCAGGCGCACCGAGAATCGAAAGAATCTTTGTTTGATCGTTTCCCGCAAAAGTCTGCGCGTGATTGTCAACGAGCATAAAATCGGCGGAATTGTTGTTCAAATCCTGCAATCCGTTCGCCGTAAATTTTCGGACATAACTCATTTCCGAATTTTCGACCGTCATCGGCGAAAGATATTTTCCTTCGCTGAAAACCGAACTTTCAAAACTCACCGAATCGAGCAGATTCGATTGGTTAAAATTATTCGAATCAGCAGTTTTCAGCAAAACGAGATTTGAATTGTCGGGAATGTCCGCCGAAAAAGTTTGATCGCCGACCGAGGTTGTCGAACCCGTTCCGGTCGGGTAATTTATCAATGAAAAACCGCCGTTCGGATTGTTGTTGGTCAGTAAATAATGTCCGCGCGATGGAATCGTAACGAGATTCGGAATCGTCGCAACTGTTGTTAAACTTGCGCCGTTCGATTTCGCCAAAGTCATTCCGTTTGAATTATCGGCGGTTTGAATCGTCACGTCGAAATCGTTCGGATTAAACAGTTTAATGTATTCATCGTTTGCGCCGAGCCGTCCGCGTTCACGAAATTCGCTGATAATTAAACTGCCGTTCGATAAATCTTCATCGAGAATTTTGATCTGCGCCGAGCCGTGATTCGTTTCGATGTCGGCGTTGTTGGTCGGATTGCTCAGTTCGATCGAAAATGTTTCCAATGGTTCGAGCGTATTGTCGTTGAGAATCGGAATCGTAATCGTTTTTGAAGTTTCGAGCGTGTTAAAAGTCAAAACGCCGTTTGTTTGAATGAAATCTTGTCCGTCGATTGCAGTTCCGTTCGTCGTTTGAAAATCGACCGTGACCGGATTCGTGTCCGTTAAAGTTCCCGTTCGTTTGACGGTCAAAATGATATTTCCGCCGTTTTCGGTTTTGTTGTAAGCAAGATTTTGAAACGCCAAAGTTCCGCCGCTTCCGCCCGTCGGACTTCCGACCGCGCCGACAAAAATGAATTCACGATTATTGGCAAGCGTGGAAATATTAAAGATCGCGGGATTTATCGAATAACCTGCACGAGTTGCGGAAACTGCGTGCGGTTCGCCCGGAACCGTGTCGAGAAAACCGAAACGCCCGTCCGCGCCGGTCAGAACCGTTCCCGAAACTTGTCCGCTCAAAGCGATCAACACATTTGAAAGCGGATTTCCGTTCGTATCGATCACTTTTCCGCCGATCGAATAGTCGCCGAATTTTGCAACGAAACCGTCGTTTCCGCCTGCTTGAAATGTTTGATATGCGCCTGAAGTGGTCGGGAAAAAAGAGGCATTAAAAACAGTTTGTCCTGTCAAATAAACATTTCCGACCGAATCGAGCGCGACGCGGTTTGCCGTATCGTTTCCGCCGCCGCCGAGATAAGTCGAATAAACCAATCCTGAAGCGTTTTGATTAAGAACGGTTAAAATCGCGTCGTTATTGCCGTTAAATGTCGTGTCGAATGCACCCGAAGTAGTCGGAAAATCGCCGCCGAAATTGCTTCCGGTAACATAAGCATTTCCGAATTGGTCAACTGCAATTCCGTTTGCACTTTCGCCTTGAGTTCCGCCGAGATATGTCGAGTAAACAAGCGTTGCGCCATTTGCGCTTAGCTTGCTTACGCCGATTTCATTGCTTCCGGCGTTAGTCGTGTCAAAAACTCCGGCTGTGGTCGGAAAACCCGCGCTGACCACGCCTGCAAGATACATATTTCCGGCACTGTCGATCGTCATCGCGTTGGCATTATCGATTCCCGGACCGCCGATAAATGTTGAAAATATTAGTGATGAACCGTCTGCGCTGATCTTCGTGGCAAAATAATCAGTAATTCCGTTATGCGTCGTGTCAAAACTTCCCGCTGTGGTCGGAAAATCGACAACGTCATCGGTCGTTGTGCCGCCGACAAATACTTCACCGTTTGCATTAACGGCGATCGAACGACCGACATCGATATTGCTTCCACCCAAAAAAGTTGAATAAATCAAAGCCGAACCGGTCGGGTTCAATTTCGTTACGGCGACATCTTCATTTCCGTTAAACGTCGTGTCAAATGCTCCGGGTGTGGTCGGATAATCGACGATCGTGTCGGCTGTCCGCACGACAATGTAGGCATTTCCGCTGCTGTCTATGGCAATGTCGTTTGCCAGATCGCTATTCGATGCGCCGATATACGTCGAATAGAGCAGAGCCGATCCGTTCGGATTCAATTTCGTAACGAACACATCCGAACCGCCGTTGAATGTTTCATCAAACGCGCCCGAAGTCGTCGGAAAAGAAATGCTTGCAACACCGGTTACATAAATATTTCCCGTGGCATCAACTTCGATTCCATAGCTTTCATCGTAAAAAGTTCCGCCCAAATATGTCGAAAAAACGATTCCCGTTCCGCTCGAATTGAACTTTGTCACAAAAACGTCCTCAAATCCGTTTGAAGTCGTGTCGAAAGTTCCCGCCGTGGTTGGAAAGGAAGTCGATAATGTTTTGCCCGTGATATATGTGTGACCGTTTGAATCGACCGCGATGTCATTGGAGAATTCGTCGGCAAATGAGCCGATAAATGTTGAAAATGCAAGATTATTCAATGTTACGGTCGGATCGATCGTCAAAGGTTTCGAGCGGTCGTATTCTCCGAGCGAAAATTTGATGCGGTTGTTTTCAATCCGAAAACTGCTTTCGATCTCGTTCTTGATTCCGTCGTTTTCTTGAAACGTGAAAGGTTTGTTTTGTTTGATCGTTCCGGCTTCGGTCTGAATCAGAAGATTTCCTTCCGCATCGATTTCCACATTTTCCGCGCCTTGAAAATCGAGTGTGATCTGCGAAGCGTCGGCATTCGGTTCGACGATAAAATCATAGCGCGCCGCGCCGTTTTCGAGTCCGTGCCAGCGCATTCCGATTCCGTCAAATACATTTTCAAAACGAACCGCGCCGAAATTCGGGATGTCGGTGCGCCAGTCTTCTTTTGCGCCCTTGAAATAATTCGTTTTCGTTTCCTGCACATTTTCGCCTGCAAACGTCGAATTTTCGTTTGCGCCGACCAATTTCATTCGCAGAGCAAAAGCATTTTGCGTTTTTGTTTCGGCGTTTTCAGGCATCGGCAAAACATAAACGGCTTCGTCAGCCGTTAAA
>DAITPE010000320.1:0-6830 GCA_036833775.1 Pyrinomonadaceae bacterium
TTTTCTGCGCAGATTTTTTCACAAGCGCCGCCGCCGCCGCCGCCGCCGCTGATTTTCAGTGCGCCGACAGCAGCGAATATTAAAGAATTTCGGGCAGAGAGTTTTGGTTTTAAATCAGATTTTCCCGGAATTCCGCAAAACGTCGAAGAAAAACTTAAGGTTGGAAAAGGAAATGTTTTTAAATCAAGATTCACGGGCGCAGATTATTTGGTCAGAGTTATCGAATTTGATTTTAACGTCGAAAAAAGCGTTGACAGTAGTCAGATTTTTGAAATTTTCAAAACGAAATATCTGGATGATCCGAGTAATGAAATCGTAAGTGAAAAAACTGTAACTTTTAACGGTAAAAATGCAAAGGAATTTGAAGTTAAAGACACTTTTTACTTCAACAAAGTTAAAGTAATCATTAACGAAGACCGAATTTATGAAATTTTCATAAACGTAACCAATTGGCACATTTTGAGTAAATATAATCCTGAAAAGGTCAAGGAATTTCAAAATGAAGCGGACAGGTTTCACAGTTCATTCCAATTTATCGAAACACCGAATCGAAGCGTTAATAAAACCGTCAAGCAATTTGAAAAAGGGAAGTTTTCAATTTTTCCCAGTATTATTGACCGCGAAACAGGCGGAATCGGCGGAATCAGCGGAAAGCCTGTTTTGAAACCGCCTTTTGAATCAAAAACAGGTGGTTTCAAGATTCAATTTCCTTCGGTGCCGACAGAAAAAGTAACTCCATTTCAAAGCGGATATGGAGCGGCTGAAATGCATCAGTTTTCGCTTTTTACGGCTTTGTCATTTTATGGCGTGAACTATTTCGATTTTCCGGCGGTGATCGAAGATAAAGCAGAGCTGAAAATCAGATATAAACTGATTAAAGATAAACTTTTAGCCGACGTCAAAACGCGTCTGTTGAGTGAAAGCGAATTATTTTTCGGTGATAATTACGGGTCGGATTATGTATTTGAAAATGATGATTCAACGATCTATATCAGACTGATCACGATAAAACAGAGACTTTTTCAATTAGTCGTTATTTCTAAAGGAAAAAATTCGACGGCGACCGAAAATGTAAAAAAATATCAAAAAAATGTTAAAGATAACTTTTTTAATTCTTTTCAAATCACGCAATTGCCCGAAGCAAAAAGCCAAACCGTAAATCTTCCCGCTGATTTCGGAGTTTCGACCGATAATAATAAATTAAATGTAAAATATTTAGGTTTTGTAATGGATTTGCCGGAAAGCTGGCTGATTCTTACTAAATCCCAAACTGAGCTAATGAAGGATATTGGTTCGGAGTTGATACAAAATGAAAAAAATAAAGATATTGTAGATTTATCGAATAAAAATACCGAGATTTTGATGATGCTGTCAAAGACGGATATTTCTAAAAATGCGACAAATGCACTTCTAATCTTAGCTGCCGAAAGGTCTTCTGTTCCGACATTTACAGCCAAAGCGGTGATCGACGCGGTTCTGAAAAATTATATCGACGAAAACGATAAATTGATTGTAAACCCGACGCGGACGGAAATCGGCGGAATCGAATTTTATTGGGCAGAGTTAGAAAACACAGAGGTTAAATCAAAACAAAGAATTTACGTCGGAAACCGAAACGGAATAATTTTTGAAATCTTCTTCAGTTATCAGGAAGAACAGGATTTAAATCTGTTTTTGAAAAAGCTGGAAACAGCAAAATTTGAAAAGGTCGAAAAATGATTTTTATAGATTCACATTGTCATATCGACGGCAGTTCGTTTGAGGCTGACCGCGACGAAGTTGTTCAGCGTGCAAAAGATGCAGGTGTGAAAGCAATGCTGAACATCGGCACGGGAAATCCACACGACGGCGAAATTGCGCGGGCGGTCGAAGCGGCTGAAAAATACGAAAATGTTTTTGCGTCTGTCGGCGTTCATCCGCACGATGCAAAACTTTACGACGATAATGCCGAAATGCGTCTGATAACGCTAGCAAGAGAGTCTTCAAAAGTGATTGCTTGGGGCGAAATCGGGTTGGATTATTATTACGATCATTCACCGCGCGACGTTCAGCGCGAAGTTTTTATTCGACAGATTCGGAAAGCGAAGGAATTGGATTTGCCGATCATTATTCATTCGCGCGATGCCGACGATGAAACAGTCGAAATTCTTACGAAAGAATGTTCTTACGAAGGATTTCACGGAATTATGCATTGTTTCGGCGGAACGGCGGAAATGGCTGAAAGCTTGATGACAATCGGTTTTCTGATTTCTTTCGCCGGAAATGTGACCTTTAAAAAAGCGGAAAACCTGCGCGATGCGGCACAGGTCGTTCCATTGGAAAGACTTTTAATCGAAACGGATTGTCCTTTTTTGACGCCGATTCCATTTCGCGGAAAGCGCAATGAGCCTGCATACGTCGTGCACACGGCGCAGTTTCTGGCGGATTTTTATGGAATTAGTTTAGAAAAACTCGCTGATCAAACGACGAAAAACTTTCTTGATTTTTTCGGATTAGAGCTAAAGTTTGAAGGGTAAAAGCATTACAAGCAGAACAAAAGCGATCATACAGCTTAATAACAAAATCGTCATTTGCGGCAGTTTCGTTAATAAAAGTTCGTTGCAATACGGGCAATGAATTTTGGATTTATTGAATTTGATACAGCAATTACTACAGAAATTGGATTTGGATTTACTCGCACTCCTCGGTTTCATATTTTTTAGTCAAAAAATACTGCTTGGTTTGTTAGATTTGTAGATTACAAAAAGAAGTGGAAGTTCGCTTTGTTTGTCGGTTGTTGCGTTCTTTTAAGAAAAGCTATATTTATAATACAAAAAAATATCGAAATTGAAAATAGGAAATATATAATTTTGGCAAAACTTAAAAAATGTTTATCCATTCGACCGGATAATTTCAATTTTTTCTTGAAAATTTTTATGGTATGCTTTTGATTTTTAATTATTCAAGAATTCACAAAATATATGGCAAAAGAAAATTCATTCGACATTGTTTCTAAAACGGATTACGCAGAAGTTACGAATGCTTTGAATCAAACTTCAAAGGAAATTTCGCAAAGATTTGATTTCAAGGGAAGTAAAGCCGCCGTTGAAATGAACGGAAAAGATTTGATTCTTTCGGCGGAAGACGAGACAAAACTTCGCAATATGAACGATATTCTGCAATCGAAACTCGTTAAACGCGGTATTTCGCTGAAAGCTCTCGATTATCAAAAGATCGAACCGGCGGCGGGCGGAACGGTTCGTCAAGCCGTTAAAATTCAGCAAGGAATTCCGACCGATAAAGCAAAAGAAGTCGTCAAATTCATCAAAGATACGAAATTGAAAGTTCAGGCTTCGATTCAAGGCGAAACAGTTCGCGTTTCGGGTAAAGACCGCGACATTTTGCAGGAAGTGATCGGGAAATTAAAAGCAAAAGATTTCGGAATCGATATGCAGTTTGACAATTATCGCTAACAAGTTTTTACGGAGAAAATTTAATTAATTAATTAATTGGGCTGACAAAAGGAGTAAATATGCCGATAAATTACCAGAAAACTTTTAATAATCTGAGTTATGAAGAAAAACTCGAATTTTCCGGTCTTACGATAAAAACAGTCAAGGAAATTTATCCGCATTATAAAGTTGAACCTGTCGAACCGCACAATGCGGAAGCGATTTACATTACGAATCAAGATGATAATGTCAGAATCCAATTTCCTTTATATGATCTTTACAATCGATTTCTTCAAACTTCAAAAACTCGCAATGATTTGAAAGAAGTAATTTTGAGAGATTTTTCGCAGTTGATAAGTCAGATCGAAGATTCGGAATCTTTTATAAATGAACCCGAATTCGGTTTTATTGATGTCAAACATTTAATACAGCCGCGATTGTGCCGGATCGAAGATCTTCCTAATGAAGTTGATGATTATGTTCATCTTCCTTTTGGAGAAGGAATTGTAACGACCTTTTCGATTTTTCACGAGAAAACTTTAATCAATACAAGAATTAAAAAAGAAATGCTTGCAGAATGGGAAATTTCCTTTGATGATTTGTATAAATTGGCAATGGATAATTTTGCACATCATACAGACGGAATGCCTTTGGTCGGAACAGCGCAGCCGCACGGATATTTACGAAATGAAAATGGCGACGAATATTCTGCATCTGCGCTTTTAATTGGCGGAATCCGTTATTTGATTGCACAAACCATCGGTACGCCTTTTCGGTTCGGCATCCCGAGCAGTCATCTTTTTTATTGCTGGTGTGAACTTGAAGACGCAGAATTTCAAATCGAGATGCGTGCCATGATGCAAAGAGAATTTGAAAGACTGCCGGGAAAATTATCGACGAATATTTATGAAGTCGATGAAAAAGGACAAATAAAGCAATTAAAAGATTTACCTGAATTACCAAAACCGTCGCAGAAAATTTCAAATAATTAAAAGCGGCGAAATGCTTTCAAACGCATTTTATTTTCAAAGAATATTAAATTAATTATGAAATTAAGTGTCACAAAATTACCTCAGGAAATACAAAATAAATTACTGATTTTGCAAAGACGCGGCGAAGATCGCATCGTTTTTCCGACGAAACTTTCGATTTTTTATTGGATTGGTTTGGCGGCGGGAATATTTTGGCTGATTTATTTGATAACCGCTACGCAGACGATTTTGTGGGAAGATTGGTTGTTTTGGATTTTTGCCGGATTAACTTTTGTCGCGTCTTTGATAACGGTTTTTTGCGCGTCGAAAATATTGAAGTATTTTCTTGCAAAACTCAAAAACACATTCGTTTTTACGCGTGATGAATTTCTGATTCTCGATTCAAACGCCGTCGAATCGTGGAATTTGAAACAAATCGAAGCCGTTCGTTATCTCGAAGATACAAAGCGTTTGGAAGTTTGGAGCGGCGAACGTCAAATTTTTGTTCCGGTATCGTTTGAAAAGGAAGCGCACGAAATTGTCGATGTTTTCGATAATTGGAAAAACAATGCGGGCGAAGGTTTTTTGGACAAATTCCAAAAAGACGAATTTGCTTACAATTCTTCAAAAACCGTGTTGAACTACGCAAGCGGATTTGTAATCGCTTTGGTTTTAGCCGGAATTTTCAGTTTTTCAGCGCAAAAATTGAACCGCAGTTCTGACGACCGTTTGATCTGGGAACAATCGAAACGGGAAAATAACATCGATTCCTACGAAAAATATAAAAAATTGCATCCCGACGGCGCGTTTGTCGGTGAAGCGGAAGCGAAAATCGGCGAATATATCGGAAGGTTAAAATCAGATTATGCGGCAAGCATCAAAAAAGACAATAATCCTGACGCTTTTAATACATTTTCGGCGGTTTTAGATGCGGTTGCCAAGCAGTCTGAACGTAAGATTTACGTGAAAGTAACCGAAAAAAGGGAATTGGACGACGCGGTTGTCGAAAAGTTGAGAAAAAACTACCGATCTTCGATTTTTCCTTATTATTCGACGATTCCGCCGCATCTTGAGGAAGAAAGAAAAAACAAGGTTTTTTCGGATACGCGGCAGGTTTTCTACAAATTTGCGAAGAATAATCTCGTAAATTTTGAGAAAACTGACGAACTTCCCGCAGATAAACCTTCGATCGAAGTAAATTACACGGCAAAATCGGAAGAAATGATTTTTCAATTTTATACGGTTACAGGTACCGGAATGGTGACGCAATTTTATCCGGGAGCAAGATATTTCTTTACTTTTACAATGAAAACCGGTGGTGCCGAATCTCCGTTCGCAGCCGATTTCAATGTTTTGCCTGCGCGTTTGAATACTGCGGCTTATGATCAAAGAGATGCTGTAAATTATAGTTTTGAAAAGGTTTTCTTTAATACGGTTTCAGAAAACTACGGAAATTATGTCGCACAACAGTTCGGTTTGGGCAATTCGGAATAAATATAAAAAGTTCTTCAATTAGGAGTTGGAAGATGAGAACACTTTATTTAATCGTTTGTCTGTGTATTTTTACGTCAATTGTTTCGGCGCAAGAAAATTTCAAATGGAATAATTTGGAATTAGATAAAACTTCAATAGATGAAACAATAAAACTTTTCGGCAAACCGAAAAAAGATGAGATCGTAAGAGCAAAAACCGACAAATCCGATTTCAGCGCGTTGGTTTTGCGAAAACTTCAATTCAATAAGATTGAAGAATACGAAAAAGTAATTTTGGTTTTTCAAAACGAAAAGTTGGTCGGAATGGAACTTTTTCCGAAAAAGAAAAAAATATTTGCTGCCGAACTCCTAAAAACTTATAAAATCGATTTTTTGTTTTTGGAAGGAATTCCGAAAGGAATGAAATTCGGAGATTTTGAAGGACAAAAAGAAACGACAGTGCCGAAAGTTTATCCAGTTTCATATTTTATGCTTTCGGCACAAAAGAATTACATCGTTATTGCATCGATCGATAACGATAGCTGGAAAGCCGTGTGGCGCGATACGGTCAAAAAGCCTACGATAGAAATATATCCGGGATTTGTTCGAACGATACAAATATACAGCAAAGAACCGGAAAAAAAATAAAATGCAGAAATTTGCAGTTCTAACAGACAAACTGAACCCGCAGATCGCGGCGAAAAAGATTTTCAGTCTGATCAAAAATGAAATGGCTTTGGTCGAAGCCGAATTTGAACATCAAGCCGCTTCAAATATTCAAGTTATCAATTATTTAGGCGATTATCTTCGCGCTTCGGGCGGAAAACGTGTGCGTCCGGCGTTGCTTTTGTTATCGAATTTTGCGGTCGGCGGCGACGCGGCGAAGGAAAATGTCGTCAGATTGGCAACCGTGATGGAAATGCTTCACACGGCGACGCTCGTTCACGACGACATCA
>DAITPE010000321.1:0-6817 GCA_036833775.1 Pyrinomonadaceae bacterium
ACATTTTTCAGCCCTTGCTTACGCGCGGGCTACTGACACATCGCAGCTTTTTGTTAATAACCAATTTGTTCATCTACTTAAAAAGTAAAAAGGCAAAAGTAAAAAATCTTGATTTGATCTTTACTTTTTACCTTTTACTTTTTACTTATTCGTTTTGTTTATTTACCCGCGTTTGCCGGTTTTGCGTTTGCGGTCGCATTTGCGTTTGCCGCCGGTTTCGCATTTGCGTTTGCATTGGCGGCAGGTTTCGCGTTTGCGTTTGCCGTGTTTGCGTTCGCCGAATTGGTGTTTGCCGTGTTCGCATTGGCAGGCGTATCTGCTCCAGCCGGACGCGCACCGCTCAATTCGTTCGGATTATCAACTACTTGCTGTGCCAGATTATTAACGATCTTCGCTTCATTCATTGCGATCACCGAATACGACTGGCTCAAAAGCTGCTTGCGCGAATTGATAAGCTGAGTATTTACTTGCTCACGAACGCCCGGAGTTTCCAAGGTCACGTCTTCATCCTTGTCGCTTCTTTCCTGAAGCTTGAAGATGTAAAGCTTGCCCTGAATGTTCAAAGGTCCGACGACTTTGCCGACCGGAAACTGCGGATTCATAAATCCTGATGCCAACTGCGGATAATTTTGTTTCAAATCTTCTTCGGAAATGTAGCCGAGATCGCCGCCTTGGAATTTGCTCTGGTCTTCGCTCTTTTCACGCGCAACCGACGCAAAATCTCCGCCCGTTCCCAACTGTTTGAGAATTTCGTTGACTTTGACCATTGCCGATTGTTCATCGGTCGTCGTATCGCCTTCGCCGTTGTTTGCCGGATCGACGACGATCGCCGCGAGCTTCACGCCTTTCTTTTTAACGAAAGCCGATTTGTTGCCGTTGTAAAATGCTTCGATCTCGCTGTCTTTCGGCACGTCGATTTTTGAAGTGACTTTATCGACCAAAGCTTTGATAGCCATTGATTTCTTGATCGATTCACGCGCAGAAGCTTCGGTCTGTCCGCTTTCCTGCATCGCTTTTTCCCACTGTTCTACCGACATTCCGCTCTGCTGTTTGGTTTTGTTATATTCAGCCGTGACATCTTCGTCCTTCGGAACGGTGCCTTCTTTTTCGGCTTTTTGGAACATTACTTCCTGCTGGATCAAATTTTCGAGAATCGACAGACGCGCCGTCGCCAATTCGAGCGGCGACATTTTTGCTTCTTGTCCCTGCGCCTGCTGTTTCAAGCCGCGCTCGACTTCTTCCATCTTGATCTCTTTTCCATTAACGGTCGCCGCAACTTTGTTCACATCGACTGTCGGATTACCCGGATTTTTATTTCCTTCGGTCGCCGATGGCTGACAT
The DNA here is from genome assembly GCA_036833775.1 of Pyrinomonadaceae bacterium. Taxonomy (GTDB): domain Bacteria; phylum Acidobacteriota; class Blastocatellia; order Pyrinomonadales; family Pyrinomonadaceae; genus JAJQRF01. Next base: position 1,342 of record DAITPE010000321.1, read on the forward strand.
CCGCTCAAAAGAGCGATAAAAGCGGCTAAAATAGTAACCGTTAAAAACTTAAATTTAAAATTTTGCACTGTGGCTGTTACTCCTTCAAAAGTATCAATCTGTATCATTACTTGACTAAACCTAATATTTTTTGTTATAAATCTTGTTTTTGAGTTTTTAAACTCAATCAATTCCTCGTTATTATATTTCAGGAGGCTTTTAATTATGGCAAAACGATGCGATGTATGCGGAAAAGGTCCGCAATTTGGAAACAACGTTTCACATGCAAACAACAAAACACGCCGTCGCTTTAATCCGAATCTGCAATCGATTCGCGTTCAACTTCCGACCGGCGGAAACGGACGCAAAAAAGTTTGCACTCGCTGTATTAAATCGGGCAAAATTGTCAAAGCTGTGTAAATACATTTGAGATTTATCTCGTTCATTTAGTTGCCAAACGCTTGAATTTTTAAGTGTTTGGCATTTTCATTTATCAATTAACATTTACCATTAATTTCTTTTTGATAAATGGTCATTGATAAATGTTAAATGATTGCAATACACTCGATCTCGACACGCGCATCACGCGGAAGCCGTGCAGCTTGCACGGTCGCCCGCGCAGGTTTGTTGTCGCTGAAATACTTTGCGTAAACTTCGTTAAAGACCGCAAAATCGTTCATATCCGCCAGAAATACGGTCGTTTTCACGACATTTCCCAAGTTTGTTCCTGCCGCTTCCAAAACCGCGCTCAAGTTTTTTAAAACTTGTTCGGTCTGTTCGGCAACGTCATTTGAAACGAATTCGCCGGTCGCGGGATCGATCGGAATCTGTCCCGAACAAAAAACCATATTTCCCGTTTTGACCGCTTGCGAATAAGGTCCGATCGCGCCCGGCGCGTTTTCGGTTGAAACTATTTCTTTCATTGTTTTAATCCTGAATATTCAAGCAAAAGGCGAATTTTAACAGATTGAGGATGAAAAGAAAAGTTTAGGAAGGTTTTAAGAAGCGGAAAATCGGATTAAATTGTCTTTGAAGCCAAATAAAATTAAGCATTTACCCTTTCGACATCGATCACGCCCGGAACATTGCCGATCGAACTTATCACGCGGTCGAGATGTTTTTTGTCGAAAACCTCGACCGTTACTTCGATCAAGCCTTTATCGTCCTTTGAAACTTTGGCGTGTGCATCGCGGATTCCCGTTTTTATTTCGGCGATCGCGTTCGTAATTCCGGCGAGCATTCCGGTGCGGTTTTCGGTCGTGGCGAGAATTCTGACCGATTGAATTTCTTCTTTTTCGGATTTTGCCCACTCGACATCGACGATGCGGTCGCGATTGACCATTAAAGATTTGACGTTTTTGCAGTTTTTATTGTGAACGACGATGCCTTTGCCGAGCGAAATATAACCGATGATCGGTTCGCCGCGCAAAGGATTACAACAGCGTCCGCGCGTCGTCATCAGATTATCGACATCTTTGACGATGATCGCGTCTTCGCCCAAACCGATGAACTTTTTGACGGCTTTGTAACCCGTTTGAAGTTTGGTTTCCTTTTTCTTTTCGGGATCGAGTTCGGCAAATTTCTCCGCGCCCAAAAATTTCGCTAAAACATTACGCGGAAAGGTTTTCCCGTAACCGACCGAAGCCAGCAAATCTTCCGGTCTGCCGAGACCGTATTCGCCTGCAATGCGCTTCATTTCGGTTTCATTGGCAAGTAATTTTTTCGGCGAAAGATTGAATTTGGACATTTCTTTTTCGAGCAATTTGCGCCCGATCTCGATCGATTCGGTGCGTTGCTGTTCGGAAATCCAATGTCGAATTCGATTTTTTGCGCGCGAAGTGACGACATAATTCAGCCAATCGCGCGACGGTTTCGAGTTTGAAGTCGTTAAAATTTCGACCACATCGCCGTTTTGCAATTCAGTCTTTAAGGTGACAATTCGCCCGTTAATCTTTGCGCCGGTGCAGGTATCACCGACCTCGGAGTGAATCGCGTATGCAAAATCGAGCGGAGTTGCACCGCGCGGTAATTGAATCACTTTTCCACGCGGCGTAAAGGCGTAAACGTCCTTCGGATAAAGATCGAGCTTCAAAGATTCGATAAATTCTTCCGAATCTTCATTTTCTTCGGTCGTTTCAACTAATGGCAAAAGCAGTTTTTCGACCGTTTTGCGAAGTTCGTCAAGCGTTGCGTCGTCTTCCTGTTTGCCGAGTTTTTTCTCTTTGTATTTCCAATGCGCCGCAACGCCTTCTTCGGCGATCTGATGCATTTCCTCGGTTCTGATCTGAACTTCGAATGCGTGTCCTCTGTCGCCGACAACCGACGTATGTAGCGATTGATACAGATTGTCGCGCGGAATGGCAATCCAGTCCTTAAAACGCTCGGGAACGGGTGTCCAGATGTCGTGAACGACGCTTAAAGCCACGTAGCAGTTCTTTTTTTCGTTCGTGGTAATGATTCGCGCCGCGATCAGATCATAAACTCGGTCGATTGTGATCTTTTGTTTTTTCAGCTTTTTCCAGAGCGAATAGAGACGTTTTACGCGACCTTGAACTTGCACATAAGGCACGTCGTTTTCCGTCAGTTTTTCCTTGATCGTTTCGGTAATTTTTTCGAGCGCGTCTTCGAGTTCGGGACGGCGCGTGTCAACTTCCTTGGCAAGCCGTTTATATTCTTCGGGATATAGATTTTGAAACGATAAATCTTCGAGTTCGCTGCGGACTTTTCCCATCCCGAGACGATGCGCGATCGGCGCGTAAATATCTATAGTTTCCTGCGAAATGCGGGCGCGTTTTTCGGGTTTGAGAAACTGCATTGTCCGCATATTGTGCAGACGGTCGGCAAGTTTTATCAAAACGACACGCACGTCCGTGATCATCGCCAAAACCATTTTGCGGACGTTTTCGGCTTGCTGTTTTTCTTTGGAAAGATTGCTGATGTGCGCGATCTTCGTCAATCCGTCAACGAGGTGCGTAATTTCGTCGCCGAAATATGAACGAATCGTATCGAGATCGACCAAAGTATCTTCGACGACATCGTGCAGAAGTCCGGTCGAAACGCTGACTTCATCGAGCCGCATTTCCGCTAAAATATGCGCAACTTCCAAAGGGTGAACCAGATACGGTTCGCCCGAAGCGCGTTTTTGTCCGCGATGATGAAGCGCAGAGAAAAGATACGCCCGACGAATCAGTTCCACATCCGGTTCGGGGCGATTATTTTCTACGGTTTCGACAATGTCTTCGATACGAATCATAAACTGAGAAGACAAATTTTATATATTTATGTTTTACGACAAAAAAAAGCGATGCTCAATAAACATTGTAATTGAGCATCACCTGTATTGAAAGAAAAAAATGTTTATTTTTTCTTATTAGCTTCCTCTTCAGCTTTTTTCTTAGCTTCCTCTTCTTCTTCCTTCTGACGTTTGGCTGCGGCTAATTCGGTAAATCTGGCTTTTGCCGTGTCAGATTCTTTCTTAAACTGTTCTTCTTGTTCTTTATTGCCTTCCATTTCGGCAACACGCATTTTTTGAACAAGCAAACTGGTTTTATAAGACCATGCAGAATCGGAATTAGGATCGAGTTCGACCGCTTTGGATGCTAATGCCAAACCTTCGTCCGCACATTTCTTCAAAGTGTCAAAATCTGCGGTGTTTTCCGGCTTAACAAATTGAAACACCTGTTTTCCGTCTTTCGTGATAGTTTTCTTGGTTTTGTCAGTATCCGAAATATCGTTTGCACAAGTATTTTTCTTTGCGGCAAGGGAAGAAAATGCTTCAGCCCTGTTGATGTTTGAAACGCTTTCATTATTGGCGCGTTCGGTAATCCATTGCAGAGCTTCATCTTTACGATCTAAGTTTTCTAAAAGATTCGCCACGGCTTTGAATGAACTCTGGTCGTTTGAATCTTTCGACAAAACCTTCTTATACTCTTCGATTGCCTGTTCGGCTTTTTCTTTCAGACCACGATCGCCGATATATTCTGAATGCAATGTTCTGGCTAAAAACAATTGCGCCATTTTTCCTTCGGTTGATTCCAGTTGCGGATCACGAGCAATTGCATTGCGGAACAACTGCTCAGCCACTTTAAACTTTCTATCTTTATAAGCAGTTGCACCGTCAACCAAATTTTTTCTGGCAATGATGCGGTTATAATAAGAACAATTCGTTCCGAACAGAACGGTCAATGTTAATAAAACCAATATCCCTAAACGAGAAAATCTCATTTTTTACTCCATTTACCACTCGAAAGATAACGAAAATAAAGATAGCTTCCGTTATCTTTCAAGCTGAATTTAATTTGCTAAATCATCAATCTGCAATCCGATTGGTGATGCGCCCGCTGATTTAGCGGCATCAATAACTCTCACGACCTCACCGTATTTTGCCGAACGAGGTGCTTTGACGAAGACTGTTTTTTCTACTTCATTAGTTCCTTCACGAAAAGTTCCGTTACTGGACCTTTCAGAAAATACTGAACTCAATTTATCGCGCAAAGCGTCTGTATTCGTCACATCACCGAATTTTTCGTTGTTCAAAGTAACCGACTTATCACTGTTGTTGATAGCGATTACAAGTGTCAACGGATTCGGTTTAACGATAGCATTCTGTTCGTCAGGCTTAGGTTCAGCCGGCACTTTTGCTTCAAATCGGCTCGGTTTCGACGGTGTAATGACCATAAAGATGATCAAAAGCACCAGCAAAACGTCAATTAATGGTGTTACGTTAATTTGCGGTACTGCTCCGCCTTTCGAGCCGCCTGATGACATTCCCATATTTTTTCACTCCTCACACTCAGATAAATATAATTTGAGCGTTATCGGTTATTTTGCTGCTGCCGGTAAACCTTTTTTCTTATCAGCAACTAAACCGATCCTATCGATGTCCTGTTTCCTGATCGTATCAATGGCTTCGACTACTCTTCCGTAATCTACTTCGATACCGCTTTTAACATAAACAATTCTCTTTTCGGGAGTTTTGTCTTTCATCAAAGTTTGAACTTTTTCGCCCAAGCTCGAAAGCGGATATTGTTCTTTCCCGATGTAGAAATTGTTGTTATCGGGTATTGCAATGATAACTGACGTATCTTTTGCAATATCCGGATCTTCATCAGGACTTGCCATGTCACGCGGAAGGTTTACAGAAACTCCCTGTTGAAGTAGCGGTGTGACGATCATGAAGATGATCAAAAGCACCAGCATAACGTCAACCATCGGAGTTACATTGATTTCCGAGTTATACTCATCGGTTCCCCCGACTGCCATTCCCATAATTAATTATTCTCCTTTCCTAAAATGCAGGACTTAATAAGGGATTAACCTTTCAACTGTTTCGTACGTTGTTTGATGAAATAGTCAACCAATTCAGAAGCCGAGTTTTCCATTTCAACGCTGAAACTGGTTACTTTGTTCGTGAAATAGTTGAACAACCAAACTGCGGGAACCGCTACGAGAATACCGAAAGCTGTTGCGACGAGTGCTTCTGCGATTGCGCCGCCGA
>DAITPE010000322.1:0-6811 GCA_036833775.1 Pyrinomonadaceae bacterium
GGCTGCATCAAAGACGGTGTGCCTAACGTCGCATAAAACGGCGGCTTACCGCGTCCAGCCGAACTAAAAGTTGCAGTTTGGGGGCTTGTTAATCCGCCTGTCGTACTGGTGCCGTTGACACCGTGGTTGTGTGCAGGCATTTCATTTGACAATAAAGTCACAGACGATACTCCTGCGGATTCACCAATAAAACGCGGCGTAAGTCCCGGACCTTGTCCCCAAAACATCGAGCTTCTGCCTTGAAAATTCGGCAAAGCAAAATTTGAAGTGCCGTTTCCGCCGTATTGTGTTCCAAGTATTGAAAACAAAGCGGTATTTTGTGCGATTGGAAGTAATTGTCCGTCACAAGTTGCATAACCTCGCGGCGCAAAATTAAATCCCACCATCTTAATTTCACCAATAAACGGTTCTGCCATAATTTTCTCCTATAATTAATTTCTGGAAGGGAAAATCCCTTGCAGAGCGATACAAAAATTTAACACCAACGATGGCTGAATATTCGGATGCGGTTGACTGCTGCCGCTGTTAGCCGTCGGATTCATTGCCGTGTTTGCGGTTCCGGCACCCGAATATGCATTTTCGGACGGAAATGTTGCTAACGCCCCGCCACTCGGTTGACCTTGAGCAGGACCACTCGTTGATGCGATCATCGGATGGATGTGTGCCGGAATCTGGGTTGACAAAAGAGTTACATTTTCAACTCCGCCTGTCTGTCCCTGCGTAAAACTGCCGCTTCGGCTGATTCCGGTTCTTCCCTGAAAATTGGGCAAGTTAAAAGTAGTTACGCCGTTTCCGCCATACGTTGTTCCCAAAAGCGAAAAAAGTGCTTGATTTTGGTTGATCGCAAGGCTTTGACCGTTGCACAACGCCCAAAATCGCGGTGCGAAATTATACGAAAAGATTTTAATTTCGCCTATAAATGGTTGTGACATATTTTTTCTCCTTCTTGACTAGTTTCGTTGCGGAAATATTCCAAACAATGAAATGATAAATGTTACACACAGATACGGCATCAAATTAGTGTGCGGCTGACTTCCGCCCGCGACTCCGATCGTTTGCGCATTAAGAGTTTGATCGGTCGGAACGCTTTGTGCATAAGGTGCCAAAGTAGTTCCGGCGACAAAATTCCCGCTCGGATTCGGCGAAGAACCATTGTTGGAATTAGCCGAAATTGGATGACTATGAGCCGGCATCTGCGCATTGGTCAAAGTCACGGTTTCCGTTCCAAGCTGCTGACCGATCACATATGTGCTCCCGCCGGCTAATGTTCCTTGATGAATCGGCAATCTGCCTTGAAGATCGGGTAAATTAAAAGTATTTATCCCATCACCTCCATACGTAGTTCCGATCAACGCATACAATGCATCGTTTTGTGCAATTGATTGTGCTGCACCGTTGCATAATGCCCAATTTAACGGAGCAAAATTTCCTCCAAACATTCTTATCTCACCTATAAAAGGGTCTGACATACTTTCCTCCTCAGATTTTTAATTTAGTTTTTATTGGTAACAAAAATTGTTTTTTTAACTTAATAATATAAGTCCGTGTATAAATTGATTAACTCAAAACCGGTTAAACCTTTGCTCGATTTACTTCTTGTTCAATTTCAGTTTGCCGATCCGATTCTATCTGTAATGTAAATTCCCAAAGTTGATAAACTTCATCACTATCCTTCGGTTGAAAACCGAATCGAGATAAAAGATTCGCAGAACGATTTGTCGTTTCAATATAAATTTGAACCGATATATTTTGTTCTTTTGCTTTTTCGATAATTTCAGAGAGCCAATATGACCCGAAGCCTTGATTTCTTTTTTCCGGTGCGACCGTAATGTCCAAAATCTTAAAAACACCGTCAATTTCGACTGTATAAAGTCTTCCGACTTGAACCCCGTCAACTGACAAAATGGAAAAATCTGCGGTTGGATATTTTGATTTGTAGTAATTATGCTGGGCTTGGAATTGTTGTGTTAAAAACGCATTTTTCTGCTCATCAGACCATGGAACAAGCGACATTTCTTCTTGTCTTGTACTTGCATACAAGTCAAAAAGAAACAACTCATCCGAAGGAGCAGCGGGGGTTTTGACGAATTGCATAACTTTTGGGGTTACATAGTTTCTGCAAATTAAATTTGTAATATAAAACTCTACAATCCTATACCTATTTGGCAAGAAATACAAGATTAGATTTTTACAAAGAAAATATTTGCTTTTTTTTATGATTTAGATGTAGCCTATCTTTAGCAGCTACTCCCGTAAACAACCGACTACAAATGAAATTAAACAGAAGAAACTTTTTAATCAGCAGCAGTACAACTTTGTTCGGCGCGGTTACTCTGGCAAATTTACCGAAACAAGTTTTTGGAGCAAATTCGGAATTTGTTCTTCAAAACGCCAATGCATTCAGAAATTTGACCGGAACAATTTTTACCATTTATAAAAACGATTCGGCGATCGAATCGGTCTTAACTGAAGTAAAAAAATATGCCCCTAAAAACAAAAAAGCTTTAGCCGATTCAAATTCCGAATCGAAAATGAATCGCTATACTTTGATCTTTAATGTTCCGCAAGATAATTTGCAGCAGGATTACTACCAGATTTTTCACCAATCGCTCGGTCTCTTTAATCTGATGCTCGTTCCCGGCTTTAATCAGGAAAATCAGCCGGTATTGGTCGCTGCGATTAGTCAGAGATAGTTTTTATAGCAAGCGGTTGAACACGGCTTGGTATAAATAACCATTTTCGTTTTGTTCGATGGGGACGATAAATATTTCGCCCTCGCCGAATTTTTCGTGTTTCAGCAAATAATTTTGCTGCGGCAGGAAATAGTCTTTCGGACTCTTAAAAAACAACGAAAACATTTCATAACCGTTTCTGATTTTATTTTCCGAAACGTCGCTCAATTCGATCGTATAAGGCTGATCAAATCCTAAAACCGTAAAACTCGTGTTTTTAACATCATTAAAGTCTTCGTATTTTAAAGTCTCAAACATTTTTCTTCTTAATTTTTCTCCATTGAAATATACAAATCGCTTTCCCCGACATTCTCGAATCCGAGTTTTTGATAAAGCCGATATGCACTAATATTATTTTTTTCAACCTGCAAACTCAAGGGCAATTTTTTCTCTTTCGATTCCGAATATAATCTTTCGATCAAACTGCTTCCGATTCCGTTTCCTCTGAATTCGGGCAAAATCGCAATATCGACCAATCGAACCTCGTTTTCGGTTCGATCAACGATCATTCTGCCGACCTTTTTATCATCGAACAAGATCATCGAAAATTCGGCATCGGGAAAATGCATTCTATACGATTTATTTTGAAAATCGCATTGCATTTTGAGAAACGGTTTGAGCTGGTCTTCGTTCCAACCGAGCATTGCAAACTCGTCATTTCGGGTAAAATAATATATTTTTTCGATCAGCTCCGAATCGGAATCATTCACGGGAATCAAACCGATTTTTTCTAAACTTTCATTCATAAAAACTTATTCGTTCCAATTCCCGACACCTTCACGTTCAACGTGATAACCGCAATTTTCGAGGTAATTTTGAACTTCTTTACCGTGTGCGCCGTCGCGGACTTCCAATAATAATTCGATCCCGACACCGCCGAGCGGAGCGAGCCACATTGCGCGGCGGTGATAAACTTCCATCACATTCGCGCCCGATTCGGCAACTCTCGCCGTCAACGTCGAAAGATTTCCCGGACGATCCGGCACGAGAACTTTCAGCATTATATAGCGACCTTGATGAACCAAAACTTGATCTAAAACTCTTGTCAAAAGATTCGCGTCGATATTTCCGCCGCACAAAACCGCGCAAACTTTGTCGTCTTTGTCGAGTTTTATCTTTTTCGACAAAAGAGCCGCAACGCCCGCCGCGCCTGCGCCTTCAACGACAAGATGCGAATTTTGGACGCAGTGATAAATTCCGTTGGCGATTTCTTCTTCCGTCACTTCAACGATCTCGTCAACATATTCTTTGATGATCGGCAGCGTTTTTTCGCCCGGACGTTTGACGGCGATTCCGTCGGCGATCGTCGGTTTATAATTCGTTACTTCGATCGGTTTTCCTTCATTCAAAGATTCTTTGACGGGCGAAACATTTTCCGCTTGCACACCGATCACGCGAACTTTCGGCAGAAGATTTTTGACCGCGAGAGAAATTCCCGAAATGATTCCGCCGCCGCCGATCGGCACGACGACGACGTTTGCTTCGGGAAAATCGTCCACAATTTCCCAGCCGATCGTGCCTTGTCCGGCAATAATCAGATCGTCGTCGAACGCGTGAACGTATGTGTAACCGTGTTCTTCCTGTAATTCGCGCGAATAAGCGACGGCTTCGTCAAAACTTCCGCCTTTTAAGATCACGTCCGCGCCGTAATTTTTCGTCGCCATCACTTTCGTCAAAGGCGCGTATTCGGGCAAAACGATCGTCGATTTAATGCCGACGAGCTTTGCCGCAAGCGCAACGCCCTGCGCGTGATTTCCTGCCGAAGCCGCGATCACACCGCGTTTTTTTTCTTCTTTGGAAAGCCTTGAAATTTTATTGTATGCACCACGCAGTTTGAACGAACCGCCGCGCTGAAGACATTCGGCTTTCAGAAAAGCGTTTGCGCCGATCATTGAAGACAGTTTGTTGTCAGCCAAGATCGGCGTTTGAACGATGATGTTTTGCAAAGTGATTCTTGCGTCTTGAATATCGGAAAGTTTGACCGTCATAACTTTGCAAGATTATATGCAATTTGTCGGATTATTTGAAATTATCTTTTGATGAATTTGATTTATGAAGAATTTTCAAGCAAAACGCGAAATTAGCAAAGGTATGAAAAAGATAGGACAACTTGCGGATAATTGCGGATAAATTGATTAGAAAACGATGCTTTTTCCGCGTTTTGCTTGATTTCAAAAAACTTTACGTCAAAGTTTTCGACTTTGTTCGGCGAATTTTCTACTTTTTATCGCCTTATTTTCTAACGCGCAGAATTTTTGCAAAATATATCAAAAAAATCGAGAATTTTTATAAAAAGTCGAAAATATAGTATATTTAACTCAATTCTTTAGGAGGAAAATCAATGGAAGTTCTCGGCTTAGGATTCGTTTTTTTCGCAGTTGTAATCATCGGCATTTTGATTGGAGCGGCAAAAACCATCAAGATCGTTCCGCAATCTTCGGTTTTGTTGATCGAAAGATTGGGCAAATTCAACCGAATGGCAAACAGCGGTTTAAATATTATCATTCCTTTTTTTGATTCGGCGCGCGGCGTTTATTGGACGAATGTGCGTCCCGGAACGACCTCGATCGATCTGCGCGAACAATTCATCGATTTACCGCCGCAGCCCGTAATCACGCGTGATAACGTGACGATCAACGTCGATTCCGTCGTTTATTGGCAAATTACCGATCCGATGAAAGCCGTTTACGAAGTTGCCGATCTCGTCGGCGGTATCGTTCAGCTAACGATCACCGGAATGCGTTCAGTGATGGGCGAAATGGATTTGGATCACACGCTTTCGTCGCGCGAACAGATCAATTCGAAACTTCGCTTGATTCTTGATGAAGCGACCGACAAATGGGGCGTAAAAGTGACGCGCGTTGACGTGAAAAACATCAATCCGCCCGAAGACGTTCGCATCACGATGGAAAAACAGATGACGGCGGAACGAAACCGACGTGCTTTGATTTTACAAGCCGAAGGCGACCGTCAAGCGGCGATCACACGCGCCGAAGGTGAAAAACAAGCGGCAATTACACGTTCGGAAGGTTTGAAAGAATCGGCGATTCTCGAAGCCGAAGGCGCGGCGCAAGCCAGACTTCGCGCATCTGCCGCCGAAGCGCAAGCCATCGCGCAGATCGCACAATCGATCGGCAGTTCCGAGCAAACCGCGCAGTATTTAATTACGGCGCGATACATCGAATCTTTGCGTGATATGGCGCGGGCAAATAATTCGAAAGTCGTTTTTATGCCGATGGAAACTTCGAGTTTGATGAGTTCGATCGGTTCGTTCAAAGAAATCTTTGCGGAGACAGGCGAGAAAAAAGAACCGCTTCCGGCATCGCCGCGAAATCCGCGCGAACTTGGAAAGTAAAAATTTAAGGAGTCTTTTTTATGTGGAAAATAGGTTTGGGAATTTTAGTTGTTTTGTTTGTCGGCGGAATCGGCGCGGCTTACGCGCTCGGTTTTATCTTCAATCCGAGTCCGTCAATGCCGCCGCCCGAAAAATCGGTTTATGAATTTACGATGAAAGACATTGACGGCAAAGACGTGAAGCTCGACGCTTATAAAGGCAAAGTCGCCTTAGTCGTAAATGTTGCCAGCAAATGCGGAAACACGCCGCAATACGAAGGTTTGGAATCGCTTTACGAAAAATATAAAGACAAAGGCTTCGTCGTTTTGGGTTTTCCGGCGAACAATTTTATGGGACAAGAACCCGGAACGGACAAAGAGATCAAGGAATTCTGCACTTTGACCTACAAAGTAAAATTCCCGATGTTCTCGAAAATCTCGGTCAAAGGCGCGGATCAGCACCCGTTTTACACTTATTTGACCAACAAACAAACGAATCCCGGTTTCGATGGCGACATTACGTGGAACTTTGAGAAATTCCTCGTCGGCAAAGACGGAAAAGTTTTGGCGCGTTTTTCGCCGAAAACCAAACCCGACGATCCGAAAGTCGTCGAAGCGATCGAAAATGCTTTGAAATAGTTTTTTTGCCTGCGAAAGAAACGAATGAAACGAAAAAAGAAAGAGAAAAAAAGCATTATAATTTTGTTTTTTCTATCTTTATTTTTCGTTTCTTTCGTGTATTTCGT
>DAITPE010000323.1:0-6808 GCA_036833775.1 Pyrinomonadaceae bacterium
AAGACAATTTCTTTCGCTCATTCTTCGGCTATTTTAACAGTATTTTTGTATTATTTATCAGATTTTCAACTTCTACTAAACAATTGTGTAAATTCTTTTGAATATCTTTACCCCAAAAACGCAAAACTTTCCAGCCTTCGGAAATCAATTTTTCGTTTACTTCTATATCTCGTTCGATATTGCGCTCGATTTTTTTATGCCAAAATTCTTGATTGCTTTTATGATTAAGTTTTTTGATATGCCAATCTTTCCCATGCCAAAATTCACTGTCAACAAATACGGCGATTTTATACTTTTTGAATGTAAAATCAGGCTTTCCGAAAACGGTTTTATCGTTTTTGCGATAGCGAAAACCTTTTGCCCAAAGGGCTTTTGCCAATGCCGTTTCGATCTTCGAGCCTTTGCTTTTCACGGCTTGCATATTTTTTCGGCGTTGTTCTTTGGTCAGTTTGTCCATTTTTATTCGGTTACTTCGTCAATGGCAATTTTGATCGTGTCGTAAACTGCGTCCCAAAGACCGAATTCGATTAATTTTTTAACTCGGAGCATTTCTTCTTCATTCAAATTTCTTCCGATCTTTGTGTATGCGGTTTCTTGCACGAAATCTTTATCGATCCAATATAACAATTCGTCTTTTGAAAGCAGTTCGGCGTTGGCGTTTTGTTCCATAGTTTTATTGAATTTTACCGAAAAAATGTGAAAGCCGAAAATATTTTTCGATCTTCGGCTTTCGGTTTTTATCCGCGCTCGGTTACGGTTTGAAGAATTCGGTCGCGGCGATTTGTTGATATGCCGGACTTTCTTTGCCGGGTTTGCGGGCGAGTTCGGTTTTTATTAGTTTGACGAGTTTCAGCACGCCTGTTTCGGGGTGGTAGAGAACCTCGTCGCGGGCGGCTTCGGCGTTGTCTTCGACGATGTGGGCGGTTTTGGCGGCGTTGTTTTCGGCGGTGCGGGCTGCCAAGAAATCTTTTGCGCCTTCGATCGTGTATTCGACATCGTTGCTCTGATACGCATCGGTTTTGGTTTCGAGCAGGGCGATCAGATCGGCGAGGTGGGCAAGCTGTTTGTCGCGGCTGCGTTCGGCGGTGGAACGCGCGGTGCGCGATTCGTCGATGTCGGGCGTGGCGGGATCGTCGGGCAAACCCGTGTCGCGTCCTTTAGACGAGAATTTGTTGACGATCGATTGCAGATCGGCGGTAAAAGCCGCGTCGTTGACGGAGACATCAGCGGCGCGTTTGAGATTGACGGCATACGCATAAAAGCCTGCAAAGCCTTTTTCGACGGTATCGACTTTGACCTTGCGGTCGGCGCGCGTATCGGCGACCGTCACGAGCGCGGCTTTTGCCTTCACGAGTTTGGTGTTCAAAGCGGTCAGCATGATCAATGCTTGGACGGGATTGTAAACGGTGCCCAAGGCGGTCAAAACGATGATAACGGTTTCAAAATTAGCGACATTTTTAGAATGTCCTGTTTCCATAAATAAATTCTCCTAAGTTTAGTCGTTTTCTCTGGGGTTAAAAGGAAAGTTTTGGGGAAATCGGAAGCTTTCGGAAAGAATGAGATTTTTGAACGCGGATCGGGCAGATGCGGCAGATTTTGGCGGATTATTTTATACAAAAAATCCGTTTCGATCCGCCTGATCAGCCAAATCCGCGTTCAAAGATCGCGCAATGTCTTTCAAAAAGTTTTCAGGGAAATTTACCGCTCGAGTCGTGAAAAACGGGAGTTCGGAGAACGAAAAACAATGAGAAAACTTCGGGATATTATTTTCCGCCTGCGATTTTACGGTAAATCCGATGTCCGAAAAACGCTAAAGTTCGTTTATATGGTTTTGAAAATATAATGGATGTTCGCGGCGGTGTCAATAAAAATTTTCAAGGTCGAGATAGACGAGCCGATTGTTTGAAGGGCAAACCGTTGAGAAAAAAATCTTGTGCCGTGACGCAACCGCAATTATAATGGCGTTATCGAATTTTCTGGAGTGAAACCTTATGAAAAAGTATTTTGTGTGTTTTTTAGCGTTCGTTTTATTGATCGGTGCGGGCAGTTTTGATGTCCGCGCACAGGCGCAGGATTTCAAAACTTTGCGAGATCAGGGAGTCGGGCTTTATAAAAAAGGCGAGTTTCGTGATGCGCTCGATACTCTGGCGCGGGCGGCGAGATTAAAAGAATCTGCGACCGATGCCGAGTTTTGGAATTATCTGGGATTATCGTATCTCGAACAGGACAAGGAAAAAGACGCGCTCAAATCATTGGAAAAAGCCGTCAAGATCGCGCCGCAAACGGCGGTTTATCATGCAAATCTCGCGTTCGTTTATCTGATGGGCAGAAAGATCAACAAGGCGCAAGCCGAAGTCGAAAAGGCGATCGCCATCGATCCGAACAGCGCAAATGCTTATTACATCAGCGGAACGGCGAATCTGTGGGAAGGAAAGCACGAAAAAGCATTTGCCGACGCGGAAAAAGCCATTTCGGTCAACAATAAATATTCTCCCGCCTATGTGCTGAAAGCCGATGTTTTTATATACGAATTCGGCAAAGGCTGGACGGAAAAAACGCCGCTGAAAGAAAATCTGCAATGGCTGGTAAAAGCGAAAGAACTTTTGGAAACCTGCGAAAAAGATTGTGCGCGTGACGCAAACTTTAAGGACGCACACGCAAAACTCGATACGGTCACGGCGTTTTATGAGCATTTTAAGAAAAAAGCCGATTATGAAAACGGTATGCCGAGACCTGCCAATACAGCCGCTTCAAACGACCCGAACCGAACGCCGTTGAAGATAGTTTACAGACCGCGCCCAAACTATACCGACCGCGCCAGACGAAATAACGTCAGCGGAACAATCACGTTGGCGGTCGTCTTCTCAGCCGATAAACAAATCAGCCAAATTCTCGTGCTGACAGGTTTAGGTTACGGTTTGAACGAAGAAGCCATCCGCGCTGCCCAAAGTATCGGTTTTGAGCCTGAAACCGAAAACGGCAAACCCGTGACGGTCGTCAAAACGGTGCAGTTTTCTTTTACAATCTATTGATCCGGCTTTTGAAAAGAATGATTTTTTGAACGCGGATCGGGCGGATTCGGCTGATTTTTACGGATATTTTAAGTGAGAATTAAATTTGGAAACCATAAGATTTCCATTTTCAATCTTTCATAAAAAAATCCGTTTTGATCAGCCGAATCCGCCCGATCCGCGTTCCGAATTGTTATTTCAAACTATTTGCTCAAACCCGTTCCGCGCGGAAAATCTCCGATGCTGATCGGAAGCTTGCCTTTGAATTCGATCTTGCCCGTGACCGCGTTGGCGGCGGCGCGTTGGAGCGAGGTCATATCGCCGTATGCGACGGCATAGTTTTTTATTTCGGGAAAGCCGAGCAAAAGATACGGATTGCCGAAGCTGACCGAAATTACCTTTGCATTGCTCGCTAAAACGTCGCGCAAAACTTTTTCGCCTGCGGCGGGAAGCCCGATCGAATTTTTCGCACCCGAACGAACGCGCCCGTAGAGTCCAGCAACGACGTATTCGGCGGATTTCGATCTGGTGATCGCTTCTTCGATTTCCTTCGGCGTGGCGCGTTCGTCGATCACGATGCGTTCGACGCGCAGACCGTTTTGCCGAAGTGCGATCGTTAAAGGATTGCCGACGAAGTTGCGGTCTTCTCCGTTCGTGATGCACAAAACCGCAACGCGTTTTCCGCTCGGAATCGGTGCAAAATCTTCTTCTTTTTTAACCAATGTGATCGCATTATTGGCAATTTCATCGCTCAGTTTGCGGGTTTCCGCGCTTGAAACGACGGTGTCGATCGAATCGAGCGGAGTGATCTTTTTTTCGCTCAGACCGAGCTGATATTTCCACGCGAGAATCTTTCTGACCGACTGATTTATACGTTCTTCGGTGATGCGTCCTGATTTGACGGCTTCCCGCAAACCTTTGAGCGGAAGATCTGAAGCAGCGGGTTTGACCAAAATATCGTTTCCCGCAAGAACCGCCCGAACCGCGCCTTCGTCGGCGTTGAAATAAAGCGTCAAACCGCTCATATCCATCGCGTCGGTGACGACCAAGCCGTCGAATTTCATATCGTTTTTCAAAACGTCAGTAACGATCTTGGTCGAAAGCGTTGCGGGAATCGTCGTCGCTTCAGTGATGACTTCCGAATCCGCGTAAGACGGTTTTGAAGATTCTTTGAGCGGTTTTACTTCGGTGTTATCGAGTTTGGGCATCGAAATATGCGAAACCATCACCGAACCGATTCCGGCATTTATCAGAGCGCGAAAAGGAACGAATTCGGTTTGTTCGAGCCGTTCGCGCGTAAAATCGATGACGGGCAAACCGCGATGCGAATCGACCGCCGTGTCGCCGTGACCGGGAAAATGTTTGGCGGTCGCGAGAATGTTCTGCGATTGCAGACCTTCCATAAATGCCGAACCGAAACGTGCGACTTCCTGCGGATTTTCGCCGTAACTGCGGACGTTGATAACGGGATTTTGCGAATTGTTGTTGACATCGACGACCGGTGCATAAACTTGCTGAACGCCGACCGCCCGCGATTCGCGCCCGACGATCTCGCCTTGCCGACGTGCAAAATCAGGGTTTCCCGTTGCCGCGACCGCCATATTCCAAGGGAAATTTACCGTGTCGGGAAAACGCATCCCGACGCCGGTTTCAAAGTCTCCCGAGATAAGCAGCGGAATTTTCGCGACTTCCTGCATACGGTTCATCAAGTGAACGGTTTCGTAAACATCGCCGACGAAAACCGTGATGCCGCCGATCTTGTTTTCGACGACCTGGCGTTTCAAATCCTGAAACGCCGCGCTGTCTTGATTAAGAAATTCGGCATTCACGCCGACATGAACCATCTGCCCGAGCTTTTCGTCGAGCGTCATTTTCTTTAATTGTTTTTCCGCCCATTTGTTCGCCTTGTCGTTCGGACGAAGCGCGAAAACGGGAACTGCCCATGTTTGTACGATCAATAAAATTGCTAAAATTGCTATTACTTTTTTCATTAAAAATTGCTTAAAAAGGTGTCGAACAAACTTCGGTTCGTTAAAAGCCTTTTCATTAATAATCAAATTATCAGTTAATCGAGTATATCGAACAAACTAAAGTTTGTTCTACTTATTTATTCGCTCAAAGCGTTGTTTCGGTTTTCGGAATCGCCGCCGCCCATTAAAAAACTGACGATAAAAGCGGTGAAAAGCGTCGTCAAACTGCCGATCACGGCATACCAAGGAAACGCGATCTTTGTCCCGAAAAATATGTAAAGCATCAACGAAATGCTGACTGCCATCGCGATCAGCGCGACCGTCTGATTCGCCTTTTTGACGAATGTTCCGACCAAAAAAACGCCGAGAACCGGACCGTTTATCAAGGACGCGATGCCTAAAGCCTGATTCAATGCGGAAGTTCCCGCATCTTTTACCGCAATCGCAACGCCGATCTGTATGATGCCGACGATGACCGTTAAAATGCTCGCCATTTTCAGCAAATGCTTGTCCGATTTGTCTTTTGCGAACGGTTTGTAAATGTCGTTGATGGCGGTTGCCGCGATCGAGTTGAGCGACGAAGAAAGTGCCGCCGCAAAAATCGCCGCGACGACTAAACCGCTCAAACCCGAAGGCATATGTTTCGTAATAAAATCGGGGAAAACCTGATCGCCGCCGGTGAACGGAAACGTCGCCGCGAGCTTTGAACCTTCCGTTCCGATCTGTGCGTATTCGGGCGCGTTGAACGGTTGATAATAGGCGAAAAGCAAAACGCCGATGAACAAAAATCCGATAAATTGTCCGAGCACGACCGCGCCCGAAGATAAAAGTGCGGTTGCCGCCGCCGAAGGTTTGTCGGTGCAGAGATAACGCTGAACGAGATATTGATCCGTTCCGTGCGTTGACATCGTTAAAAAACAACCGCCGATAAGTCCGCCCCAAAATGTGTATGTTTTCGTAAAATTTAAGCTGAAATCGAAAAGCTGAAATTTGTTGTATTGACTGCCGAGTTCCAAAACTCTCGAAAATCCGCCGTCGATTCCGTTCAAAATTACCCAGCCTGCCGCAATTGCGCCGCCGATGTAAATTCCTAATTGCACGACTTCGACCCAAATCACCGCTTCCATTCCGCCGAAAAACGTGAAAATTATCATTACGACACCGAGCAAAATGATCGAAGCAATAATGATCGTGGTCGGATTTGCGTCAGGCACGAACGCCGTATAAACTGCCGCCAAAACGATCGCGGTCAAAAGCAAACGAATGCCGTCGGCGATGTTTCGCATAATCACGAAAAGCGCGGACGCGAGCATTTTAACTTTTGAACCGAACCTTTCGCCCAAAAGCTGGTAAACCGTGAAAAGTTCGCCTTTGAAATACATCGGAATAAAAAGCAGGGAAATCACGATGCGACCGAGCATATAACCGAAAACGAGCTGTAAAAACTCGAAATTTCCGTTTTTCGCAAACGCGATGCCCGGAACGGAAATGAACGTGATCGTCGAAGTTTCCGTTGCCACGATCGAAGCCGCGATCGCCCACCAAGGTACGCTTCTATCGCCGAGGAAATAATCCTGCGTCGTTTCCTGTTTGCCCGAATAAAAAATTCCGAACAAGGTAATGCCGATCAGATAACCGAAAATAATGACCAAATCTAAAGTTTGCATGAATTGTTATCAATAAGAATACACGAAAGAGTTTCCGAAAGCGATAAGAAATTTTTATCTTGAAACGATGTTCGCGGTCAAACAGAAAAACTATTTTCTTGAAATCGGACGGTTTTATTTTAAAAATGTTTGAGCGACCTTTGATAAAAAGATCGCTCAA
>DAITPE010000324.1:0-6800 GCA_036833775.1 Pyrinomonadaceae bacterium
AACAATTTTTGAAAATTTATCTTCAAAAGCAAGATTATTTCTGTTGGCGTTTCCGCCGAGAACAACTTCAAACTGATTTTCCGATTTTTGTTCGAGCATCGCCCAAACTCTTCTGTGCGAAATGAAAAACACGAAACAAAGTGCAAAGATCAATCCGAATCCGCCGATATACCAAGCAATAAATGCCGCGTTGAACGGATCGTATTTGATCGACAAAGTGTGCGCGAACGGTGATTTTTCATAACCGCTCATGTGCCAGCGATAACCTGCTTTCGGCGCGTTGATCGGCGCATTGTCAGGCAATTTGTTGGCAAAAGCAAAAATTCTGATCGTTTCTTTGCCGGGTTCGGTGACTTTTAAAACTGCCGCCGGATTATTGTATTCGGTCGAGCGCGTGTCCGGCTGACTTCCGTTCAAAGTAAAATCGGGCTGAAAAGATTCGTATTCGACCTTCGTTCCGTTTGGCAAAGTCGCTGTTCCGTTTCTTTCGAGGTCGAATTTTACCAAATCGCCGCCGTTTTCGGGTTTCAATTCCAACGACATTTTACGTGCGCTGCCGAGCGGATTGAACGAAGCTTGGAAAAATCTGTAACCGCGATAACTAAATGGATTATTCAGATTTACGGTTGCTTTTGTCACGCCGTAAGCCGGATCGTCGATCTGAATATTCGTCAGCCAATCGAGCGTATTAGTCGCGTCAATTTCGCCGCCGGGATTGATTAGTTTTTGTTGAATATCCGTGCAAGTGATCGTAAACGGAATCTGTGCGCTGTATTGTTCGCGCTTGTCCAGATTAAACTTGATGATCTTGATCTCATTACTTTTTTGACCGGGAGTGAAACTTACGTCGGCATCGAAACCGGTTCTCAGCGCGACGAAATGCCCCAGAAACAGAATCAACAGGAAAACGTGGACGATGTATGCGCCGAGCCGATTCCATTTTCCGCTTTCGCCGAAAACGAAAATGTTTCCTTTCTTTTCCGAAACAGTAACCTTTAAGCCTTGTTCACGAAAAGCTTCTTTAATTTTTTCGGTTGTTTCTTCGGCATTTGCGTCAATTTCGACGACGGCATTTTGCTTTTGTCCCAAAAGCCATTTTTTCGAGGCATCGAGCTTGGGTTTAACGATAAAGCTCCACGAAGCCGGAAAATAATCGATCGAAGCCAAAATGATGTTCAATGACAGAAGTAAAAGCAGGAAGCTGAAATACCAACTGTAATAAACATCGAAAAGACCGAGCGAGCCGAAAACCAATCTTTCGGCTGGAGTCAATGATGCGTAAAAAGTATCGAAACCCTGCACGTTTTGCTGAATAATGACCATTCCCAGAATTGAAAGAACGACCAGAATGCAGAGCAAAATGATACCGAACCGAACGGAACTCAAAAAATCGAGAAAACGATTGAAAATTGGTTGAGTTTTCGTTTTGTTAGTTTCTTTGACGTTAATTGAATCTTCTAAAGCTGACATCTTCAATACAGGAATTTTAGCGTAGCTGTAAGGGGTTTGTCATCTTTCATTCAAATAAGTTTAACTTTTATGGAAAAGAAGAAGGCTTAGACAATACGAATTTGGAAAAATGCTTGTAACAAGTTATTCTTTTATAAATTCGGCAGTTATAACTGTCTTTAAAATTCAAGTTTTACAAAATGGACACAATTACGGTAGAAATTCAAGAAACCAAAGTTATCGGTTTGCGCGAAAAACTCGCGGCATATTTCGAGCTAACTAAACCACGCATTGCGTTTATGTTGGTTTTGACCTCAGCCGCCGGATTTTATCTCGGTTCAGAAAACGGATTCAATTTCGTTTTGTTTTTAAATGCGATGATCGGCATCACGATCCTTGCATTCGGCGTTGCGACATTGAATCAATATATCGAAAGACGAACCGACGCATTGATGGACAGAACCGCAAATCGTCCGCTTCCGACACAGAAAATAACTCCGAACGAAGCTTTGGCTTTCGGGATTTTGCAAAGTTTGGTCGCCGAACTTTATTTGCTTTTTCTGGTAAACGGAATCACGGCGGCAATGGGATTAATTGTGATTGTCGGTTATGTTTTGCTTTACACGCCTTTGAAAACAAAAACTTCGGCTTCGACCGCGATCGGCGCAATTCCTGGCGCGATGCCGCCTTTGATGGGTTGGACTTCCGCCTCAAACGAAATGACGCTCGGCGCGGCGGTTTTATTTTTAATGCTGTTTTTGTGGCAATTTCCGCATTTTCTGGCGATTGCATGGATGTATCGTGAACAATACGCGAAAGCGGGAATTTTGATGTTGCCGGTAGTCGAAGAAGAAGGAAAGATCACAGCACGGCAAATTGTAATATTTACGGTTTTTCTGTTGCCGATAAGTCTTGTTCCCTATTTTATCGGAATTTCAGGTGTTGTTTATTTGATCGGCGCAAGTATTCTCGGAATTTGGTTTTTGTGGTCGAGCATTAAAACTGCTCGCGCAAAATCGACTGAACAAGCTCGCAAATTACTGCTCGTTTCAGTTCTTTATCTGCCTTTGCTTTTTGCTTTGATGGTTTTCAATCATTTGTAATTATATGAAAGTCGGAACGCTTGAACCGGTTGTCGAAGAAAAGAAAAAACGAAAGCGTCCGCCGTCTTTTTCGGGCGGCGGTTCTAATAACGGAAACAAAAATCGCGGCGGCGGTGGAGGCGGAGGAAACGACGACGGCGGAAACAACCGCAATCCGCTCGATCATATCGGCTTCAGACAATATATGCCTGATACATCCAAAGTTTTGATGTGGTTTTTGCTGATCGTCGTTTTTATGACGTTCAGCGGTTTGATCGGTTCGTATATTTTTATCGCTTCGACGGGCGTGAATGAATGGAAACCGTTTGCCTTACCCGTTCAAGTCTGGATCAGCACTGTCATTATTCTGATTAGTAGTTTTACATATTTTGTTGCCGAAAAAGCCTTGTTTGCGAGCGAACAAATCAAAGCAAAAAAATGGCTGATCGCAACGACCGTTTTGGGAGCAATGTTTATTGCTTCGCAAATTCTTTCGTGGATGGAACTTGTTCGTCGCGGCGTTTATCTCGAAAGTAATCCTTATGCCGGATTTTTCTATATTTTGACGGTTCTACACGCGCTCCACGTTCTCGGCGGAATTTCCGCGCTTGGCGCGATCGTTCTGAAAAGCTGGACGCCTTTGCTTGCCGATGAACTTGTCAATAAGCGCAACAATTTAGCCATGATCGTCGGTTGGTATTGGCATTTTATGGGCGGACTTTGGCTGGTTTTATTTTTTTTACTGGGATTTTTTAAATAGTTTATGGCAACGGAAGTTCTTCAACAGGAAAAACGTTCGATGTTCGTCATCAACATAATTTCGGTCGCGGTTCCGCTCGTCGTGGCAATTTTGCTTGCTTTTCCGAACAAGATCGATGTCGGCGGCGCAACGAAACCTTTGTCGCACGCGATCGGAATAATTAATTCGATCACGACGCTTTTACTGATCGCGGCTTTGATTTTTATCAAACGAAACAATATCGAAGCGCACCGCAAAACGATGACGACCGCGTTTATTTTCGGCGGTTTGTTTTTGGTTTGCTACGTCACGTATCATTTGACGAATCCGGCAAATAAATTCAACGGCGAAGGTTTTGTCCGCTATATTTATTTCTTTATTTTGATCACGCACATCGGACTCTCGCTCGTCGTTTTACCGCTCGTTTTGCGTTCGATGTTTTATGCGGTCACGAATCAATTCGTTCAGCATAAACGACTTGTAAAATTCGCATATCCGATTTGGCTTTACGTTTCGGCAACGGGCGTGATCGTATATTTGATGCTCTATCATTTATTTCCGGCAAAATAGAAAATTTTTTCAAAATTCCCTTGAAATTACACGTTTTCGTGTGATATATTTTCTTTTGTTGAAAAGTTGATCACCGAAGTTGTTTCCATGGAAACAGCGCGGGGGAACCAAAGTTTTATGATTTCTTTCATTTTTCATAAAACACGGGGCGAAGCGTTGATGATTAATAAACGCGGGGATAATCTTTCGTTCCTAGCCCGTCAGCTAACCTCGTAGGTGTGGCAAAGAAGTAACAGCAGAAGTTTTGCCGATATTGGCGCGATTTTGTGTGTGCTTCGCGCGACTGCTTTTTCAACATCAAGCAGACATCCGGTCTTCTCAAAGAAAAAAGTTCCGTGAATCGTCACGGAACTTTTTTTGATTTTTAAATTTCAATTATTTTGCCGCAATCGGCGAAATTTTAACCGTTTTAAGCGGAATCTTTTCATTCGGATCGAATTTTATCGAAGTCGGTTTTGAATCGACTTTCAGCGAAATAACTTCTTGACGTTTTGAAACATTGATTTTTTCTTTCATCGTTCCTTTCGCAGTTTTTAATTCAATTTCCATCGGCAAAATAAACGCTTCGGGCGTGATGCTGTCGAGTTTTTGCGTTTGATTGATGGTCAGCTTCAATGTTTTCGTTTTAAGGTCGTAAGCCGGTTTTACATTCAATTTCGGACTTCCTGCGCCGTAAACCCATTGTTTGAAAAACCAATTCAAATCTTGTCCCGAAGTTTCTTCCATCGCTTTTTGCAGATCCGGCGTTTCGACATTTTGAAATTTGTGCCGATTCAAATAAACATTGATCGCTTTCCAAAATGCTTCATCGCCCACCGTTTCGCGCAAAGTGTGAATGACCGCGCCGCCTTTTTGATACGTTGTCGTGTCAAACATTCCTTCATCTTCAGGATCGGCGATCGTATTAAACAAGCCGTGACGTTTGTTGCTGACCGAATCTTCCGCCAAAAATTGGCTCGCGTCTTCTTTGATTTTGCGAATGTAATCGCTGCGACCATACATTTTTTCGCGGTAAGCGGCTTCCATAAATGTTGCAAATCCTTCGTTTAACCAAAGTTCCGACCAGTTTTTGCAGGTTACGAGATCGCCGAACCAAGAGTGCGCCAGTTCGTGCGAAACCAAATCTTCGACCATTCCTTTTGCAAAAGGAAAATCAGCCAAATAGATTTCCGTGTCCGCCATCGTTGTTGCCGTGATATTTTCCATTCCGCCGAAATTGAAGTTTGCCACGACGGTTTGATCGTATTTGTTATACGGAAAATTGACTTTTGTCAGTTCTTCGTAAACACGAAACATATCCTTCGTTTTGCCGTAAGCGTGCGGAATAACCGCTTCTTTTCCCGGGTAAACGTAATATGTGAGCGGAATATTTTTATACATTTCCGTTTGTTTGACGTAATTTCCGACGACAAACGAAATCAAATAAACCGAATGCTGAACGGGCATTTTGAAATGATGAGTTTCTTTACCGTCGGCGGTTTCTTCTTTACCGAGAAATTCGCCGTTTCCGATGACGGTCAAACCTTTTTCGACCGTGATCAGTTCTTCGGTCGTCGCTTTGTCGTTCGGCGAATCGTAGGACGGAAACCAATGCCGCGATTCCTGCGCTTCGCCTTGCGTCCAAATTTGCGCGTCGTGAACCGTTTTGCCGTCTTCGACTTGTTTATCGACAAAATAAATTCCTTTTTTCGGATTTGCCGAGTATTTGAATCTAATCGAGATCAAATCTTCTTTTGAATAAGGTTTATCGAGCGTGACGACGACTTTTTCTTTATCGGTTTTGAAATTCAAATTTGTATCGCTCGAATCCAATTTCACCGATTCGAAATTCAAACCGACCGCATCGAGTTCGACGGTTTTGAAATTATCCGAAAGCGGTTTCAATTGAACGGTCGTGTCGCCGAAAACCTTTTTGTTTTCACGGTCAAAACTGACGCGCAAAATGTAATGCTGAACGTCGAAAGTCTGCGGACGATTCATATTTTTTACATTTTGTGCGTATGCCGAAAATGAAAGTACGAAAAGAAATAAAGCGAGCGGAAGAAATAAACGAAGCAGTTTTGAAAATTTCATAAATTTTGCGAAAAAAAATAAAGGAAACACGAAACGCTGAATTCCGTGTTTCCTTACGAATATATCAGAAAAACTACGGTTTCAGATATTTACCGAACCAATCGAGAACCTGACCATACCAGAATTCCGAGTTTTGCGGTTTCATGATCCAGTGTCCTTCATCGGGAAAATAAACCAATTTGGACGGAACATTTTGACGCTGCAAGGTCGTGTAAAGTTGCAAACCTTGGTCAACCGGCACGCGGTAATCGATTTCGCCGTGTGTCACTAAAGTCGGTGTTTTGAAGTTTTTAGCGAAAAGATGCGGCGACCATTTTTTGTAATTTACCGGATTTTCCCAAGGCATTCCTTTGAATTCCCAGTTGACGAACCAAAGTTCTTCGGTCACGGTTGCCATACTTTCGAGATTGTAAACTCCGGCGTGCGAAACCAAAGCTTTGAATTTGAAACGCGGATCGGTATTGTGTCCGAGAATCCAATCGACCATATAACCGCCGTAGCTCGCGCCCGCCGCGCCGATTCTTTCCTTGTCAACATTTTTATCTTTGATGACTTCGGCAACACCGTTCATAATGTCGGTGTAAGCCTTTCCGCCCCAATCAGCCGAAATTTCGTTGACGAATTTTTGACCGTAACCGGTCGAACCGCGCGGATTCGGCATAAAAACGACATAACCTGCATTTGCAAACAATTGCGGATTCCAGCGATAACCCCAATTATTGTTCCACGCGCCTTGCGGTCCGCCGTGAATCAAAACGATGAGCGGATATTTTTTCGACGCATCGAAATTCGCGGGTTTCAGCATATAGCCGTGAACATTTGCATTCATTGCGCCTTTCCATTCGATTTCGGTCGGTTTCTGCAATTTATATTTGCCGATGTAATCG
>DAITPE010000325.1:0-6776 GCA_036833775.1 Pyrinomonadaceae bacterium
TTTTGTGTTCGTTCGGCTTTGCTCAAACTTCCGAATTGAACATTATTCCGCAGCCGAAATCGGTTCAAAAGTTGAACGGCGAATTTAATTTCAATTTGAAAACGAAGATCGTTGCGAGCGACGAAATAGGACGTAAATCTGCCGCGATTTTGAACGATTTATTGATGAAAAATTATGGCTTCAAACTCGAATTTACCGACAAAGAGCAAAAAGAAAACGCGATCGTGTTTATTTCAAAAGGTTTTCCCGTCGAGAAAATGCCGAAGGAAAGTTACGGTTTGAATATTATACCGAAAAGCATTTTAATTTTCGGAAATGAAACCGGACAATTTTACGCGATTCAGACATTGATGCAGATTTTGCCGCTTGAAATGAAAGGCGAAACGAAACTTCCCGCCGTTGATATTGCCGACGAACCGCGTTTTAAATATCGCGGAATGCACTTGGATGTTTCGCGTCATTTCTTTCCGGTTTCGTTCGTCAAAAAATACATCGAACTGATGTCGCAGTATAAATTCAACCAATTTCACTGGCATTTGACCGACGATCAAGGCTGGCGCATCGAGATCAAAAAATATCCGAAATTGACGGAAATCGGCTCGAAGCGAAGCGAAACGCAAAAGGAAAAAAATCGTGATCCGTATGTTGGCGACGGCTTTCCGGTTGAAGGATTTTACACGCAGGAAGAAATCAAAGACGTTGTTGCTTATGCGAAAGCGCGAAAAATCAACGTGATTCCCGAAATCGAATTGCCCGGACACGCTTCTGCCGCGCTCGCTGCTCATCCCGAATTGGGCGCGGGCTGCAAAGAAAATTATCAATACAAAGTGCAGACGACTTGGGGAATTTTCAAGGAAGTTTTCTGTCCGACCGAAACGACATTTAAATTTCTCGAAGACGTTTTGACGGAAACGATCGCGCTTTTTCCCGATTCACCGTATATTCACATCGGCGGCGACGAGGTTTTGAAAGATTTTTGGAAGGATTCGGCGTTCGTGCAAGAACTGAAAACCAAAGAAAACTTGAAGGACGAACACGAAGTTCAGAGTTTTTTTATTCGCCGAATGGAAAAATTTATCAATTCCAAAGGCAAAAAGATCATCGGTTGGGACGAGATTTTGGAAGGCGGAATTGCGCCGAATGCAACGATTATGTCTTGGCGCGGCGAAAAAGGCGGAATCGAAGCGGCAAAGGCGAAACACGATGTCGTGATGACGCCTAACACGTTTCTTTACTTCGATTACGGGCAAGGTGATCCGAAAACCGAACCGCTCAATATCGGCGGATTTATTCCGCTCGAAAAGGTTTATTCTTACGATCCGATTCCGAAAGATTTAGCGGAAGACGAGAAAAAATACATTCTCGGCGCGCAGGCAAATATCTGGACGGAATATTTGAAAAAGCCGGAAAATGTTGAATATATGGCGTTTCCGAGAATGATCGCGCTTGCGGAAGTGAATTGGTCGCCGCTCGAAAACAAAAATTATGCAGATTTTCAGCGCAGACTTTCCGCACATTTTTCGCGACTCGACAAACAAAACGTAAATTACCGAATTCCCGCGCCCGAAGGTTTGCAAAACGTCGTGTTGAGCAATGAAAGCAAAGCGAAGATCGAATTGAAACCGACCGTTGCAAACGCGAAAATTCTTTATACTTTGGACGGAACCGCGCCCGACGAAAACGGAACGGAATATAAAGGCGCGTTTGAGGTTTCGCTCGATCAAAACGAAAAACGCGAGCTAAAAACCATCGTAATTTTACCGAATAAACGAAAAAGCAGTATTTATTCCGCGACGCTTTTGCGCCGTTTGCCGCTCGAACCTTTCGGAAAAACGATCGATAAAAACAATTACGTAAATTTCGCGTTTTATAAAAATTCCTTCAAATCGTTCAAAGAAATGGACGTTGCCGAAGCGACCGAAAAAGGCACGACGAAATCCATATTTTTACAGCAATTTAACGATAAAACCGACAAGTTGAAAGAATCTTTCGGCGTGATCTTCGACGGATTTCTGGAAATAACGGCTGACGGACTTTACGAATTTGAAATGGATTCCGACGACGGCGCGGTCTTCATCATCGGCGAAGAAGCGATTGTAGATTTAGACGGTTTACACGGAAAAATGACGGCTTCGGGAATTGTTCCGCTGAAAAAAGGTTTCTACAAAGTTCGCCTGAAATATTTCCAAGCAGGTGGCGACGCGGTTTTAAATTTGCGTTTCGGGTTGAAAGGTCAAAATTTGCGAAGAATGTCGGGAAGCGAATTTTTTAATTGATGACGAAAGTTAAAATATTCAAAGCTTTAGTTTTAGCGGTTTTGCTGGCGGCGAATTGTTTCGGTCAAACTTCGCCGCCGAAACCTGTTTCGCCTGTTCCGAGCAAATCGCAGTTGGCTTGGCAAAAGCTCGAATATTACGCATTTATCCATTTCGGAATGAACACTTTCACCGATCACGAATGGGGCGAAGGTCGCGTACCTGCGACCGAATTTTTTCCGACCGAATTCGATGCCGAACAATGGGCGAAAGTCGTCAAAAATTCGGGAATGAAAGGAATTATCATCACCGCGAAACATCACGACGGATTTTGTTTGTGGAATTCGAAAACGACCGAATATTCGGTGAAAAATTCAAAATGGCGCGACGGGAAAGGCGATGTTTTAAAGGATTTATCTGAAGCCTGCAAAAAATACGGTTTGAAATTCGGTGTTTACATTTCGCCTTGGGACAGAAATCATCCGCTTTACGGAACGCCGAAATACAACGCGATTTACAAAGAACAATGGCGCGAGCTTTTGACGAATTACGGCGAAGTTTTTGAAGCGTGGCTCGACGGCGCGAACGACGGCAAAAAGCGGATGGTTTACGATTTTAACGGTTTTTGGAACACGATTCGCACCGTTCAGCCGAACGCCGTGATTTTCAGCGACGCGGGTTTGGATGCGCGTTGGGTCGGCAACGAAAAAGGGTTTGCGGGCGAAATGAACTGGTCGAACCGCGATAACGACGGAACTTTTCCCGGTTTTGCCGACGAAGCGGCGTTAAATGTCGGCGATGAAAACGGAACTTCGTGGATTCCCGCCGAATGCGACGTTTCGATTCGTCCGGGCTGGTTTTATCACAAGGAAGAAGACGCGAAACTCAAATCCGTTCAGCAATTAATGGAAATTTATTACGGTTCGGTCGGTCGAAACTGCAATCTTTTGCTGAACATCGGCGTTGATCGGCGCGGTTTGGTCAATGAAAACGACATTGCGCGTTTGTCGGAATTCAAAACGGCGCGGGAAAATGCGTTCAAAACGAATCTCGCGAAAGGCAAAATCATCGCCTCGAACATTCGCGGAAAAGATAAAACTTTTTCAGCCGAAAAACTTTTAGACAATGATTTCGAAACATTTTGGGCGACCGATGACAATGTGAGAAACGCGGAATTTACGCTCGATTTCGGCAAGGTAACTGAAATAAACACAGTAGTTTTGCAGGAAAATATCGTGCTCGGTCAGCGCGTGAAACGGTTTTCGATTCAAATTTGGAACGGTCGTGAATTTGAAACAATTTCAAAAAACACTACAATCGGCTATAAAAGAATTATCCGGTTTCCAAAGGCAAAAACTAACAAAATAAAAATTTTGATCGAAGATTCAAAAGCGTGTCCGGTGATTTCGACGCTTGAGATTTACAACACGGAAAATTAAAAACTATGAGCAAAATATCAAGACGCGATTTATTGAAAACAAGTGCTTTAGCAGGAATTACAGCAACAGTTTTAGGTTCGGAAATTTCGGCAAACGAACCGAAACCGACGGCGAAAACGATGATCGGTGTTCCATTCGAGAAAAAAGATAAACTTCGCGTCGGAATCGTCGGTGTCGGCGAACGCGGAAAATCGATGATTCACGATATGAACGGCATCGAACATCTCGAAATCGTCGCGCTGTGCGATAACGTCAAAGCGAACGCCGAAGAAGGCAAAGCGATGATCGAAAAAGCCGGAAAACCTGCGCCTGCAATGTTTACGGACGGCGATTACGCTTTTGAAAAACTCTGTCAGCGCGACGATATTGATTTTGTTTATTCGCCGACACCTTGGGAATTGCATCATCCGGTCGGAATGGCGGCGATGAAAAACGGCAAACACGTCGGTTTGGAAGTTCCGATGGCGACGACGATCAAAGAACTTTGGGAACTCGTCGATACTTCGGAAAAAACGCGCCGTCATTGCATAATGATGGAAAATTGCAATTACGATTTTAACGAAACGCTCGTGCTGAATATGGTTCGCGATGGGCTTTTCGGCGAAATTACACACGGCGAAGCGGCTTATAATCACGATCTGCGTTGGATTTTGAACGAAGGTCGCAGCGAAGGTTTGTGGCGCAGAGCGTGGCATACGCGCTTGAACGGAAATCTGTATCCGACGCACGGACTCGGACCGGTCGGAAATTATATGAACATCAATCGCGGCGATAAATTCGATTATCTCGTTTCGATGTCGTCGCCGTCGCGTTCGCTCGATCTTTATCGCGAACAAACCGTGCCGAAAGATTCGCCGAAATGGAAGGAAAAATATATTTGCGGCGATATGAACACGACTTTGATAAAAACGGCGAAAGGTTTGACGATCAAGGTTCAGCACGACACTTCAACGCCGCGACCTTATGACCGAATCAATTTAATTCAAGGCACGAAAGGACTTTTCCGCGATTATCCGGCGCGAATAATGGTCGAAGGTCAGCCCGAAAAACATAAGTTTACAAATCTCGACAAATACAAGGAAAAATACACGCACTGGCTTTGGAAAAAGCTCGGCAAAGATGCCGAAAACGCGGGACACGGCGGAATGGATTACATTATGATGTGGCGGCTCGTCCAATGTTTCCGCGAAGGTTTGGTTTACGATATGGACGTTTACGACGGCGCGGCGGTCTCCGCACCGTTTCCGCTCTCGGCAGAATCAGTCGCCAAAGGTTCGATGCCGATCAAAATTCCAGATTTTACACGCGGAAAATGGACGGAAAAACGTGACACTTTGGTTTAATTTTTTGCCGCAGATTTCGCAGATAAACGCGGATAAATCAAAAATAAAATCTGCGAAATCTGCGTTAATCTGCGGCTGAATTTCATTATGAAAAACTTTCTTCTTTTTTCAATTTTATTGTTCACGGCAACTTTCGCATTTGCGCAAAACCGCACGTTTTCGATTTCGGGCGAAAATTTTATGTTCGATGGGAAACCGTTCATCATTCGTTCGGGCGAAATGCACTATCCAAGAGTTCCGCACGAACATTGGCGCGACCGTTTTAAAAAGGCTAAAGCGTTGGGATTAAACACGATCACGACTTATATTTTCTGGAATCTGCACGAAAAACAGCCGGGAAAATTCGATTTTTCGGGAAATTTGGATGTTGCCGAATACGCGAAAATTGCGAAAGAAGAAGGTTTATTTTTGATCGTTCGTCCCGGTCCGTATATTTGCACCGAATGGGATTTCGGCGGAATTCCTTCGTGGCTGCTTCGTGAAAAAGATATGCAGGTTCGCAC
Organism: Pyrinomonadaceae bacterium; assembly: GCA_036833775.1. Classification (GTDB taxonomy): domain Bacteria; phylum Acidobacteriota; class Blastocatellia; order Pyrinomonadales; family Pyrinomonadaceae; genus JAJQRF01. The sequence goes on from DAITPE010000325.1 coordinate 5,541, forward strand.
GAAAGATGCGCGTTTTCTGAAAGCGAACGAAATTTATATGAAGGAAGTCGGGAAACACCTCGCGCCGTTCGAAATCAGCAAAGGCGGAAATATTATTTTGGTTCAGGTCGAAAATGAATACGGCTCGTTCGGCGACGATCACGAATATATGAACGCGATCAAGGAAAGTATTGTAAAAGCAGGTTTTACAGTTCCGCTTTTTACTTCTGACGGTCCGAACGACAAACTTTTGAAAGGCGGAACTTTGCCGAATGTCGCTTCGGTTATCAATTTCGGCTCAAACGACGATTCGGCGAAAGAATTTGAAACCTTTGCCAAATTCCGCACCGGAGTTCCAAAAATGGTCGGCGAATATTGGATCGGCTGGTTTGATCATTGGGGCGAAAAACATCACACGGTCAAGCCCGAAACCGTCGCGAAAGGAGTCGAATATTATTTAAAAAACAACATTTCGTTCAATCTTTATATGTTTCACGGCGGCTGGTCGTTCGGCTATATGGCTGGCGCAAATTATTCAAAACGCTCGCCTTATGAGCCTGATATTTCCGATTATGATTATGATTCGGCATTGGATGCAGGTGGACGAACAACGCCGAAATATTACGCGATTCGTGATGTGATTCAGAAACATCTGAAAGACGAGAAATTGCCCGAAGTCGTTGACGATACGAAATTTATCGAAATTCCTACGTTTGAATTAAACGAAACTGCAAATCTTTTCGACGGCGTCAGATTGCCGAAAAGCATTCGTTCGGAAAATCCTCTGCCGATGGAATCTTTGAATCAAAATCACGGTTTTGTTTTGTATCGCAAAAAACTCGATTCTGATGTAAACGGCAAAGTCGAATTCAAAGAACAGCGCGATTATTCGCACGTCTTTGTCAATCGAAATTTTGTCGGCAAACTCGACCGCCGTTTGAGCGAACAATCAATAAATCTCAGCGCGAAAAAAGGCGACGTTTTGGACGTTTTAGTCGAAAATATGGGACGCATAAATTTCGGCAAAGAATTCATTTACGACCGCAAAGGCATTACGGAGAAAGTGGCTTTTAATAATCAAGATTTGAAAAATTGGGAGATGTTTTCGCTGCCTTTCGACGACGTTTCAAAAATAAAATTCTCTAAAAAATCGGTCGAAAATCCCGTCTTTTTTCGCGGCGAATTTAATATAAATGAACTAGGCGACACGTTTCTCGATATGCGAAATTGGGGCAAAGGTCACGTTTGGGTAAACGG
>DAITPE010000326.1:0-6757 GCA_036833775.1 Pyrinomonadaceae bacterium
CTAAAACTGATATGACTGTGCTTTGTCCAAATTGTCATTCGATGATTCATCGAAAAAAAAGCAAAACTCTTACAATTGAACAATTAAAAGCAGTTTATAAAAAATGAACAATTTTCTAAAAATAAACGATTTTTCACGCGCCGAACTCGAAGAAATTATCGAGAATGCGCTGAAATTTAAAAGCGGTGAGATTGCCGATAAACCTTTGGCGGGAAAATCCGTCGGGCTTGTGTTTTTTAATCCGAGTTTGCGGACGCGCGCTTCGATGCAGGTTGGGATTTACGAACTCGGCGGAAATGCCGTCATTCTCGAACCCGGCGGAACTTCTTGGACGCTCGAACACCGCGACGGCGCGATTATGGACGGCAACAAAACCGAACATCTGGCGGAGTTTGTGCGCGTTTTGGAAAGATATGTTGCGGCGATCGGCGTTCGCACGTTCGCACACATGGAAAATTGGGAAGAAGACCGCGTCGAACCGATTCTTTCGGCGTTTTCGCGTTATGCGTCGAAACCTGTGATAAATCTCGAATCGGCGATGCACCATCCGTGTCAATCGATGGCGGATATGATGACGATTCGCGAGAAATTGGGCAAACGCAAGAAAAAAGTTTTGCTGACGTGGGCTTGGCATCCGAAACCGTTGCCGATGGCGGTGCCGAATTCTTTTGCGCTTGCTTCGGCGCAATTCGGTCACGATCTGCGAATTGCTTTCCCTAAAGGCTATCGTTTAGATATGGAATTGATGACGGAAATCGAACGGCAAACAAAAGAAAACGGCGGCAGTCTTGAAGTTGTAAACGATGTAAATACGGCATTTGACGACGTTGAAGTAGTTTATGCAAAATCTTGGGGAAGCAAAAATTTTTACGGCGATGCAAATGAAGACATTCGTTTTCGTTCAAATTTGAGAAACGATTGGATCGTTGACGAAACGAAAATGAATCGGACGAACAACGCGATTTTTATGCATTGTTTGCCCGTTCGCCGAAACGTGATCGTGACGGATTCTGTGATCGATTCGCCAAATTCGGTCGTCGTGGACGAAGCCGAAAATCGTCTGCACGTTCAAAAAGCGATCATGGCGAAATTGATTCGTTAAATTTCGGAAACAGTCCGAATCGTTTCAGGAGAAAACTTATGAAAAAATTCTTTTTTGCGACGATTTTGACCGTTTTTTTATTTTCTGTAAACGGTTTTGCCCAAGCCTGCGGCGGTTCGTATTTGCATCTGAAAATGATCGATTCCGAAACGCTTAAAACGATCGAAACCGCGAATTATCAGCTTTATTATGTTTACCCGAAAAGTGAAAAACGTCCCGAAGTTGAAGAAATAGTCGAAGCTGCCAGCCGATTTTATTACGGCGAAAGCGGAAAAGATCGCGGTTATTTTTACAAACTTTACGGCGGAAATTTTTTAGAAGTAGAAGCCGTAAAAGCGGAAAATTATATCGAAAATTACAACGCCGAAGATTATAAAAATGTGTTCAATGCGTGGAAGGAAAAACACGAAAAACAACTTATCGGCAAAACGGAATACGGCAAGATAAATTTTCAAGCAAGCGAAACAGACGATACGCCGTTTTTGCTGAAAATTGAATCAAACGGTTTCGAGCCTGTCTATCTTTTCTCCAATTTTCTCGGCGGCTGTTATCACGACGCAACCGTAAAAATCGAGATGAAACCGAAAGAATCGGAAAGAAAGAAATGTTTACCGATCAAGCAAAATATTATTGAAAAAATCCGTTTTGATTCGCTAAATCTGCCAAATCCGCGTTCTAAATTTTATCCGAAAATTTAATTATTCTGAGTTTGTCTTAAAAATTCGTCAACCGATTTTGCCGCTTTGCGACCGTCGGCGATTGCCCAAACGACGAGGCTTTGACCTCGTTCGCAATCTCCGGCGGCGAAGATTTTCGGAACGGAAGTTTGTTTATTTTCATTAACGAAAATCGTTTGTCTTTCGGTCATCGCAACACCTAAATCGTTAAATAATTTAGCTTTTTCTGCGCCGACAAAACCCATTGCGAGAAAAACAATTTCGGCTTGCCAGAATTTTTCCGAATTTTCGATCTCGAAAATTTTTCCGTCTTTCCATTCGACATTAACGGTTTCTAAACCTGTCAGATTTCCGTTTTCGTCTGCGACAAATTTCTTCGTCAAAACGCAGTATTCGCGCGGATCACTCCCGAAAATCTCCTTAGCTTCTTCCTGTCCGTAATCCGTCTGAAAAGTGCGGATTTTTGCCAGCCAACTGTCGTGCGTGTAAGTTTTTTCGAGCGGTTTCGGCATAATTTCAAACTGCACGACCCTTTTGCAGCCCAATCGCAATGAAGTTGCGATGCAATCCGTTCCCGTGTCGCCGCCGCCGATGACGATCACGTTTTTGTCTTTGACGTTAATAAATTCAGCGTCGGAATGATTTGAATCGAGCAGACTTTTCGTGTTTTTGTGCAAAAATTCCATCGCAAAATGAATTCCGTTCGCGTTTCTGCCTTCGATCGGCAAATCGCGCGGTTGCGGCGCGCCGCAAGCGAGAACGACCGCATCGAATTCGTTTTTCAAATCGTCGGCAGAAATATCTTCGCCGACTTTTACGTTCGTGCGAAACTCGATTCCTTCGTCACTCAACAATTTCACGCGCCGTTCGACGAGCTTTTTGTCTAGTTTCATATTCGGAATTCCATACATCAAAAGCCCGCCGATGCGGTCGTCGCGCTCGAAAACGGTGACGTTATGACCGAATTTATTTAATTCATCCGCGCAAGCCAAACCCGCCGGACCAGAACCGATCACGGCGATTCTTTTATTCGTCCGATTTTTCGGCGGATTCGGCGAAATCCAACCCGTTTCAAACGCTTTATCGACGATCGAAACTTCGATTTCCTTGATCATTACAGGTTCTTCATTGATGCCGAGAACGCACGAAGACTCACACGGCGCGGGACAAACTCTGCCTGTAAATTCGGGAAAATTATTCGTTAAAGCCAAGCGTTTATAGGCTTCGTGCCATTGTCCGCGATAAACGAGATCGTTCCATTCGGGAATCAGATTGCTCAAAGGACAGCCGACGCTCGCGCCTTCAAAAGTCGCGCCCGTATGACAAAACGGAATGCCGCAGTTCATACAGCGCGCGCCTTGATTTTTCAGTTCGCCTTCGGGCAAATGTGCATGAAATTCGTCCCAATTCTGCACACGCGTTTTCGCATTACCCAAAATCGGCAAACTTCTCGAATATTCAATAAATCCTGTTGCTTTTCCCATTCCAAATTCTGTAGGGGCGATGGCTTGTCCTCGCCCGATCAGCCGAAAGGCTGAAATACACGTTGATAATTCTAATTTAAAAACTAAACGAAATTTTCGCTTTGCTCATTGGGCGAGGACAAGCCGTCGCCCCTACAATTTATACTGTGACAGCTTCTTCAAAAGCCGCGAGTTCCGCCTCTTCTTTGGTAAAACCTTCCGCTAAAAGACGTTTTTGCGCTTCGATGATTTTTTTGTAATCGGTCGGAATCACGCGGACGAATTTTGTTAAATTTTCTTCCCAATCGAGCAAAATGCGCGTGCCGATTTCGCTTTCGGTAAATTCGACGTGGCGAAAAATTTGATTTTTGACGAACTCGATTTCCGTTTCGTCTTCGATCTTGCCGAGTTCGACCATTTCCATATTGCAAAGTGTTGAAAATTCGCCTGATTCATCAAAAACGTAAGCGATTCCGCCCGACATTCCGGCGGCGAAATTCTTTCCGGTTTTGCCTAAAATTATCACACTTCCGCCTGTCATATATTCGCAACCGTGATCGCCAACTCCTTCGATTACCGCATTTACGCCGCTGTTGCGGACAGCAAATCTTTCACCTCCGACACCCGAAATAAACGCTTCACCGCTCGTCGCGCCGTAAAAAGCCGTGTTGCCGATGATGATATTTTCGTGCGAAACAAAGTTGGATTCTTTCGGCGGAAACACGATAATTTTTCCGCCCGAAAGACCTTTTCCGATGTAATCATTGGCATCGCCTTCGAGCGTCAAAGTAATTCCACACGGAACAAACGCGCCGAAACTTTGTCCGGCAGAACCGTTAAATTTCAGATTGATCGTGTCTTCGGGTAAACCGTTTTCGCCGAATTTGCGCGTCACTTCGCTTCCAAGAATCGTGCCGACGGCGCGATCCGTATTTTTGATTTTTAATTCGCCGTAAACCTTTTCACCGCTTGCAATTGCAGATTCGGCAATTTTCAAAAGTTCACGTTTGTCGAGCGTTTTTTCGAGTTCGTGATTTTGCAAAATCTGCTGAAAACGCCCGTAATCGTCCGACACTTCGGGCTGATAAAGAATCGGTGAAAGATCGAGTTTGTTCGATTTTTCGCCGCCGCCGTTTTCAAATTCTAAAACATCGGTTCGCCCGATCATTTCGTCAACCGTTCGGAAACCGTGTTCAGCCATCAATTCACGCATTTCTCGTGCGACGAATTTCATAAAATTGATGACGTTTTCAGAATTACCTGAAAATTTCGCACGAAGTTTCGGGTCTTGCGTCGCTATGCCGACCGGACAAGTGTTCAAATGACAAACGCGCATCATAATGCAGCCTAAGCTGACGAGCGGTGCGGTCGAAAAACCATATTCTTCCGCACCGAGAAGTGCGGCGATGACGACATCTTTTCCGGTTTTTAATTGTCCGTCGGTTTCGAGTCGAACGCGGCTTCGCAGATTATTCAAAAGCAAAGTTTGATGTGTTTCCGCCAAACCGATTTCCCACGGTGCGCCCGCGTGTTTGATGCTCGTTTGCGCCGCCGCGCCCGTTCCGCCGTCGTGTCCGCTGATGAGAATCACGTCGGCTTTTGCTTTTGCCACGCCCGCCGCAATCGTTCCGACTCCGGCTTCGGAAACTAATTTAACGCTGATTCGTGCGTTTTCATTTGCGTTTTTCAGATCGAAAATAAGTTGTGCCAAATCTTCGATCGAATAAATATCATGATGCGGCGGCGGCGAAATCAGCCCGACACCGGGCGTTGAATGCCGCGTTTTGGCGATCCACGGATAAATTTTGTTGCCCGGAAGCTGTCCGCCTTCGCCGGGTTTTGCGCCTTGCGCGATCTTGATCTGAATCTCGTCGGCGTTGACGAGATAATTACTCGTCACACCGAATCTACCGCTTGCAACTTGTTTGATTCTGCTTCGTTTGCTGTCGCCGTTCGGCAAAATTTTGAATCTTTCGACATCTTCGCCGCCTTCGCCGGTGTTGCTTTTTCCGCCGATACGGTTCATCGCAATCGCCATCGATTCGTGCGCTTCCTGCGAGATCGAACCATAAGAAACTGCGCCTGTTTTAAAGCGTTTCAAAATTTCTTCGATCGGCTCAACTTCATCGATCGCAATGCTTTGACAATTTTCTTTAAACTTTAAAAGTCCGCGCAAAGTCGCTTGATTCGTCGTTTGCTCATTAACGAGTCGGCTGTATTTTTTGAACGCATCGTAATCGCCGTAGCGAACGGCTTTTTGCAAAGTGTGAATCGTTTCGGGATTAAAAAGATGAAATTCGCCCGATTTTCGCCATTGATAATTTCCACCTGTTTCGAGAGTTTCCTTTTCAAAATCGGTAAAAAATGCGTGTTCGTGGCGTTTTAATGATTCATTAGCAATGTCGTCCAAACTGATTCCGCCGATGCGCGAAGGCGTTCGCGTAAAATATTTTTCGATCACGTCTTCATTTAATCCCAAAACCTCGAAAATCTGTGCGCCGATATAACTGCGAATCGTCGAAATCCCCATCTTCGAGCAGATTTTTACAACACCTTTGCTGACGGATTTGACGTAATTTTTGATCGCTTTTTCTTCCGAAATCTGCCAGATTTCCTGCTTGATTTCGTCGTGAATCGTCTCAAAAGCAAGATACGGATTGATCGCTGTCGCGCCGTAACCGAGCAGAAGTGCAAAATGATGAACTTCGCGCGGCTCGCCCGATTCGAGAACGAAGCCGACCTGCGTGCGTGTTCCTTCGCGAATCAGATGATGATGAACCGCCGAAACTGCCAGAAGCGCGGGAATCGGCACACGATATTCGCTCATTTGGCGATCGGACAAAATAAAAATATCGTAGCCGTCTTTGATCGCCTGACTTGCTTGATGACACAAACCTTCCAAAGCCCATTCCAAACCCTTTGATCCGTGCTGACGGTCGAAAAGCATTGGAATCGTGATGGTTTTAAATCCGAATTTTCCGAAAGCCGATTCCGATTCGCCGAGAAGACGAATTTTTTCCAGTTCTTCATTTGTTAAGACAAAAGAGTTTAGTTTGATATGATGCGCGGCTTTCGCGGTCGGCTCAAAAAGATTGTCGTCGCTTCCGATCATCGAATCGGTCGATGTGACGAGTTCTTCACGAATCGCATCAATCGGCGGGTTCGTGACCTGCGCGAAAAGCTGTTTGAAATAATTGTAAAGAAGTTGAGATTTTTTCGATAAAACGGCGAGCGGCGCGTCATTTCCCATCGAACCGATCGCTTCTGCGCCATCCGTTGCCATCGGCGCAAGAATCATCCGCAATTCTTCTTCCGTGTAGCCGAACGCAAGCTGACGCTGTAAAACGGTTTCGTGATTTGCCTCGTGAACGAACGGCGGACGCGGAATATCGTTGATATGGATCATATTTTCGTTGATCCATTGCCGATAAGGTTTTTCGGTCGCAATCGTTTGTTTTATTTCTTCGTCCGCGACGATCTCGCCTTTTTTCGTGTCAACGAGAAACATTTTTCCG
>DAITPE010000327.1:0-6726 GCA_036833775.1 Pyrinomonadaceae bacterium
GGTATTTATTTTAAATACTTCCCGATATTTTATTCAGAGAAGGCGGCAAGAGAGTGGAAAACGTAGAAGTGATAATGTAGAAACGATAACGGATAACTGTTTTTTCATCATGAATTATCAGTTATCCGTTTCCGTCATTACTTATCCGTTTTTCGTTACTACGGCAATCTACGAATGACGAAATTGTCCGCGTAGCCGATGCCTTCGATAGCGGCATATTTCGGTGGTGCGATGTTGGTCGCAAATGTTCCTAAATCCATTCCTTTGAAGCTCGCGCCGATGCTGCGTGTCTGCGGGTTGTAGCGGATTTTCATCTGGTTGAAAAACTCACTTTCTTCTGCCGTTCCCGAAGCCAAAATCTGTCCGTTCATACCGCCGAGCCGCAGCTCGTAGATCATCGAGAAAAGATTGTCGGCAGGATTCGGTTTGGTCACTAAAACGACGCTTCCGCTTGACGCAAGATTGTTCGTCGTAACGCCCGAACTCGTTAAACCGACGGCAAAATAAGCACCGGGAATGCGCCAGTAAATTCCGTCAAACTCCAATTCATAAGGCGTTGACAGATTTGACGGCAAAGGCATCAATGCAGTCGGACGCGTTGCCGAAACATTCGGCGCATTCAAAAGCGTGCAGAGAATCGTGTTTTCCTCGAAACCGAAAACCGTCTGCAAAGGCGAAAACAATTCATAAGAATTCGGCGCAGTTGCACAATAACGCCAAGTGTCGCCCGAATCCGGCGTGATCCAGCGATTGTCTTTATTGCCCGGATATTCGAGCCAAAATCCGCTCATCGAAACGCCGAGCGCAGTATTTTTAAGCGTTCCTTTTCCGCTCGCGGGGCGCATCATATCAGGTCCTTGCCCGAATGAATCGCGCATAATAATATCGGGCGCAGGCGCAGTTTGCGGCAAAGGATTCGTGCCGACCGAACCGCCGCCGTTTCCGCCGCCTTGTGCAAACACCGAGACCAACCCCAAACAAATCGTAAAAAACGAAACCAAACAAATATTTCTAAAATTGACTGACTTTCTCATAATTATTCTCCAAACTTTTATTTTTCTCGAGCAAGATAAACGAATCAGGGGGTGGTCTGAATTATTTTTCATCAAACTCACTTCGACAGTGCTGTGGTTAAAGCAAAAAAGACAGCGTGAAAAATAAAAAGTAAAAAATAGAAAATTTACGGTTTCGACAGGCAGATTTTATTTGTGACTTTTTGAATGTTCGGAGTTTATAATTTGTTCGGAAAGTTTCGGCAAACAAATCTGCGTTTTGCGGCATCCGAAAAACGGCATTCAGTTTTATGTTCAGCAATAAAAAAAGAATTTGGTCGGTTTTTTGTGCGTTCGTGAGTTTGTTTATTTTGACGGCAGGTGCTTTGAAGCTGACGGTTTTCGCGCAAACTGCCGAAAATGTTAAATCCGTCGATGTTCGCCCGCGCACGACGATCAACAAAACCGTTTCGACCGAATCAATCGCATTTCGTGCGGCGGCGGCGGAAAATACGAAACTCAAAACTTCGCTCGCGTGGACGTTCGGAAGTAAAACGCAGACGGGCTGGTATCTTTACGAAACGCTGATTCAACATACTTTGAAGACGGAATCGGCAGCGGAAACGCCCGAATTTGCTTCGGCAATTTCCGCTTGGCAGAAAAAAAACGCGCTCGCGCCGAACGGAGTTATAGATGAAGAAACCTTACTTTCCTTTGTCAAATACTGGCAGTCGCGGCGGCTGAACAGCAGTATTTATCCGACGGACGACAAAGTTTTTACCGCGCCGATCTCGTTTTTTTACGACCCGACGCGAAGCGTTGAATTGTTGAAAGTCGAACGCGAAGCTTTCGAAGCTTACAAACGAATGATCGCGGCGGCGGCGGCGGACAAAAGTTTGAATTTGAAAGTAAATAAATCGGGTGAATTTGCGCCGGAAGAAAAGTTTTTGAAGATCGTTTCGGCGTTTCGTTCGCGTGAATATCAGGAAAAACTTCGGGCTAAATCGCCGCAATCGGGCAGCGCGGGACTTGCGACGAACAGCCCGCATTTTACCGGACAAGCCTTGGACATCTACGTCGGCGGCGAACCCGTGTCGACGAAAGATTTCAATCGTGCGATCCAAGTGCAAACGCCTGTCTATAAATGGCTTGTCAAAAACGCCGAACGCTTCGGATTTTATCCGTATTATTACGAACCGTGGCATTGGGAATACGTGCCGCGTAATTTGAATAAATAAAAAATTAAGAACGCGAATCGGGCGGATTCGGCAGATTTTTCGGATAATTTTATATAAAATTTTATCGGTTTAATCCGCTTGATTCGCCCAATTCGCGTTCCGTGTTTTCTAGCGTTTTACGGTCTTTTTCACCGCTGTCGGAGTTCCTAAAACAGCAACGATTTTTCCTGTTTTCAAAGCGTTTCCCGCTTTCAAACTTGTTACGCTGACGACAAATTTTTTCTTCGCAACGGCTTGTTTGAGCATTTTTTCGAGTGTTGCGTTGCTCAACTGCGAATCGTCTATGTTACTCGTTTCGAGTTCTTTGCGAAGATTTTCAACCGTATTTTTTTTATGTCCGTAAACGTCCGGGTAAATATTGAGATTTCCGCCTTCGACGACCAGAGTATCATAAGTAATCTCAACCGGAATTGGTGTTTCCATTTCTGCGATGAGCATATTTTTCGTGCGTTTCGCGTCGGCAATCTGCGCCGCCGAAACATCAAGCGAACGCGCCGCGACAATCTTTTCTGCGAGATCGTAAAGGTCTTTCTGCAATACGCGCACGCAGCCGTGTGAAACGAGATTCCCGAGATCGCCTGCGCCTTTTGCCTGATGAATCAGATAACCGTAGCCGAGCGGGATTTTAACTTTTCCGAGCGGATTTCGCGGATCGGTCGGCAAGATGATTTCGCCGACTTTTACTTTGCTCGAAGCTTCGATCCAATCGCTCGAAGGCGGAATCCAGACCGGATTCCAATTGATTTCCGAAGCCTTCATCATCCCGATAAAAATCGGATATTCTTCCATTCCGACGCCGATCGGATAGCTTTTTACTTCCTTGCCGTTTTGCCAAAGCGTCAACTGAAAAGCCGGAACATTAATCGTGATTTTCAGATTATCTTCGCCTTCGACGAGCGCGGTTTTTTCGATCTTTCCGCCCGTTCGTTTGTCCGAACGCGCCGAATCGCGCTTCAGATCATTCATAAAAGATTGACCGGAAACGGCAGCGGAAAATATTAAAACTAAAAGATTCAACGAAAAAAAGTTTCTAAGCCAGAATTTTTTCATAAGTTTTGACTGAACGCTTTTGTTTGTCGCTTTTGCGGCTGAAAAAGTTGTATTCGTTTTGAAATTTCAATCTTACAACACCGAAAAGCAAACTGCCTTTAAAATCGCGCAAAATTCGATTAATCTTGAGTTTATGAAACTGCGAATTAAAGGAAATTCGATTCGTTTGCGCCTGACGCAAGGCGATGTTGCGAAATTTAAAACGGACGGAAAACTCGTCGAAACAGTCGAATTCGGCGGCGATGCAAATTTTTACTACGAACTTATCAAATCAGAAAACGCCGAAAGCGTTTCAGCCGAATTTAAGAACGGCAAAATCAGCATTTCAGTTCCGAAAATCGCTGCGGAAGATTGGGTAACCAGCGAAAATGTCGGCATCGAAAGCGCGAAAGATTCAAAAATAAAAGTTGTTATCGAAAAAGATTTTGCTTGCTTAAATGTTCGTGAAGGTGAAGACGAATCCGACAATTTTCCGCATCCGAAAGGCGAAAAAGTTTGCTAGATTTCTTCCGAAAACTCTTCCCAATTTTCGAACCAATCGTATTTTTCAAGCGCACGAAAGCGTTTTTTGTAGTCGTAAAACGAATTTCCGGCGTAAGCGTAGCCTTGATAATAAAATTCTTTGCCGATTTTGATTGCGAAATTTATTTCGCAAAGCATCGTCAAAGTTCCCAAACCGCGTTCGGAAAATTCGGGCGCGAAACACGCGTAAATTCCCGAAATCGAACTTTCGCCGACGTCGAAAAACGAAATTGCGACGAGCTTTTCTTCAAAATAAACCGCGCATTCCATCGTTTGACACGGAACAACAGCGGCATTTTCGTCGAGAAAAGTGTAGATTGAATCGGGAATTCCTTCCTTGAAACGCTGTTTGTGTTTTTCAAATAATTCGATCGTTTCCGACGTGATTTCGACTGGACGAAAAACGATTTTCAGATCGGAATTTTTCCGCAAAACTTTGCGCTGAGATTTTGAAAAACTGAAATCGTCGAGCCGAATGCGCAAAGGCATCACAAAACGAATTTCGCCGTGCGAAACGCCGAGATTGTAACGGAAAAAATGTTTCCCGAAATGGCGCCAACCATCCGCAAGCAGCGCATCTAGCTGAAAAGGCGTGACGCTTTCGGCGTAAAATTCCTCGTTGATAAACGAATATTTCGCTATAATTTGTGTCAGATCGGCATCATTCATCGCGCAATGGCAAAAAAATCGGAACAGAAAAAATATACCAAATCAAACCTGCCGACAAAACTCTGTGAAAACTGCGGCAAACCGATGACGTGGCGGAAAAAGTGGGAAAAAGTGTGGAATGAAGTAAAATTCTGCTCGGAAAAATGCCGACGAGATAAGAAAAATAATCCACAGATAAACGCGGATTAGCTCGGATAAGAAAAGAAAATTTGCCTGCGAAAAAAAACGAAAAAAACGAAAATACATCTAATAAAAACTGTTCTTTTTTCGCTTATTTCGTTTTTTTCGCAGGCAGTAATTCCTAGTTGTTTTCAAACGCTTCGCGCACGAATTGTTCGAAAGTAAATTTTCCTTCCAGATTTTCCTGCGTTTCGAAAGTTATATAGCCTGAATTGAATCCTTTGAACATTTCCACCAAACTTTCGGCGTTTTTCGGCGAATTGTGAGCTTTTACAATTTCGAGCCATTGTTCTTGGGGAACGGCAAAAGCTTTCACTTCTTTACCCAAAACTTTTCCGATAATTTCCGCGAGTTCTGAAGGCGAAAGCCAAAATCCGGCAAGCTCGACGACTTTTTTACCGTCTGTTTTTTCCAGCATTTCCTCCGCCGCCACGCGTCCGATGTCGAGCGCGGCAACCTGCGGGAATTTTTTATCGATCGGCTGATAAAAAGTCGGCAAAATCCCTTGCGTTTTCGCCGTTTCCAAAACCGGAAGCCAGTTTTCCATAAAACCTCCGGCGCGCAGAAAAGTGACGGGAATATCAAGATTTTCGAATGATTTTTCGAGTTTGTAAGCCGTCAAAATATTGCCCGTTCCGCTTTCGAGATGACCGCCGACCGATGAAAGGACAACAATTTTTTCAAGCGCGGAGTTTGCGATCGCCGTTTGAAATGCCGCAATCACTTTTTCCAATTCGGCAAAATGATCTTCCGACAAATAACTTGGCGGATTCATCAAATACAAAGCTTTTCCGCCTTTTAACGCTTCGGTCAGACCGTCTGCGTCGTGCAAATCCGCGACGAATATTTCCGCACCGAGCTTTTCCAATTCGGCAGCTTTTTCACGATTGCGAACGATCACGCGAACGGGTAAGTTTCTTTCCAACAATGTTTTAGCGACCGCCGAACCTGTATGTCCGGTCGCTCCTGATACGATATACATAAATTTTCACCAACTTGAATTATAAAAATATTCCGCCTGCTGCTTCGATTCTTTGACCGTTGATCCAGCGTGCTTCTTCCGAGCAGAGAAATGCGACGATGCCGCCGATGTCGTCGGGCAATCCGACTCGACCGAGCGCAGTAATTCCCGCGATTTGTGCGTTTATTTCCTCGTTGTCGCGAACGTGTCCGCCGCCGAAATCGGTTTCGATCGCGCCCGGAGCGACGACGTTTGCGGAAATTCCGCGTGCACCCAGTTCTTTTGCCAAATATCGCGTCAAAACTTCGACTGCGCCTTTCATCGAGCCGTAAGCCGATGAGCCGATATATGAAAAACGCGCCAAGCCCGAAGAAATATTGATGATTCGCCCGCCGTCATTAAGCAGCGGCAGTGCTTTCTGCGTCAGAAAAAACACGCCTTTGTAATGAACATTAATGATTTCGTCAATTTGTTCTTCGGTCGTTTCGGCAAACGGCGCGTAGAGAGCCGTTCCCGCATTATTGATCAAAAAATCGAAATTCGGTTTTCCGATCGCTTCGGTCAAATGCGCGGCGACGTTTTGAAAAAACGCGTCAAAAGACGAAACATTGCCCGCATCCAATTGAATCGCGAAGGCTTTTTGTCCCAATTCCGAAATTTCCGCGACGACTTTTTCAGCTTCTTCTTTGTTGCTGTGATAAGTCAGAACGACGTCGTTGCCTTTTTCGGCAAGCTTCAACGCCATATTTTTTCCCAAACCGCGGCTTCCGCCCGTAACCAATGCAATTTTGTTAGACATAATCTTTATCTCCTTGATATTTTCCGTATCAATGAAAAAAGATTAGCACCAAAAACGAGCGGCAACTATACGCAATTCAAACGGATAATTACACAATTCAAACAATTCTGAACTTTGTCGGCGTTTGTTGAGTTCTTTTTTTGAAAAAATTATTAAAATGCGTCGGTTCTTCAAAACCGAGCGTGTAAGCGATTTCGGAAACGTTCCAATTTGTATGTTTCAAAAGTGCGATCGCTTCCTGCGTCATTCTTTCGGCGATCAATTCGGTCGTCGTTTTTCCGGTCGTTTCCTTCAAAGCGCGGTTGAGATGATTGA
>DAITPE010000328.1:0-6712 GCA_036833775.1 Pyrinomonadaceae bacterium
CAAACGCTCGTCGGATTCACGAAGAGCTTCTTGAGCAAGTATTCTTTCGGTAATATCTTGTGCAGTTCCTGAAATTGAAATCGCGCGTTTGTCTTTTCCAAACGCGACTTCGCCGCGCGCATCGATCCAACGTATTTGTCCCGAAGGTGTTATCACACGATGTTCAAAATGAAATTCATCTCCTGTTTTGATTGCTTTGATGATTGCCTGACGCTGCATCTCAAAATCGTCGGGATGAATCATTTTCTTAAGTTTCTCTAAGGAAAAGTTTGAATCTGCGAGAACGCCGAGGCTTTCCAATAAAACGTCGGAATAGGTCATTGAATCGTCGCGCAGATCAACATACCACGTTCCGAGTTTTCCGGCTTTGAGCGCAAAATCGAGATTTTTCTGTTTTTCGGCTAAAGTTTTTTCGATATTTATCCGTTCGGTAATATCGATCGTCACGCCGCGTGCCGAAAATGCCTTGCCGTTTCGGTCGCGTTCGATCTTCATTCGTGTTTCAACCCAGATCGTATTGCCGTCTTTTTTTATCCAGCGATATTGTTGGACGGATTCATTCTTGGCAGGGTCTTCAAACAATTCCCGCGAAATTTTCATGACTGCTTCACGATCGTCTTCGTGCAGTATTTTCATCCAAAAATCGTTTGTCCTGACCCAATCCGCAACCGTGTAACCGAGCATTTTTTCGACATAATCGCTGACAAAAAGTGTATCTTTTACTTCGGGGTCTGAACTGAAATGAGTTTCCCAAACAATGCCCGGAACATTTGAAATGATGTATTTTAGATAACTTTTTTGACTTTCCAGTTCGATGGCGAGTTTGGCTTTTTCTTCTTCATCCTGCCGACGAACGGTGATGTCGTTCATCATTGCCAAAACTCCGGCAAATTCACCGTTTCTGATAATCGGATTGGTCGATGCAATTACCCAAATCTCCGAACCGTCGCGTTTTTTCAACTTATAATCGATCTGTTCACCGATTCCCGAACGTCGGCGTTTGAAATTTCTCTCGGCAATCACTTTCATCTCGTCATCAACAAAATCGAGATAATTTTTTCCGAGCATTTCCGATTGTTCGTAGCCGAGCATTTCGGCTAATTTTTTATTGACGAAATTGATATTGCCGTCTTCATCAGCCGTCCAAATTCCTTCATTTGCCGTATCAACCAAATTACGAAGCTGTAATTCGCTGATCTTCAGTTTTTCTTCATTCAGTTTTCGATCGGTTATGTCGCGGGCGATTCCTTGAATTAAAATCGGCTTTTCTGCTTCTTTATCGAGTTTGTTTTTAACTTCGAGAATTATTTTTTGCCCGTTCTTTTTGCGGATTTTCAGTTCGACGGAAGGAAAGGTTTCGACGATCTGCGAATCTGAAAAAAGCATTTGCAGATATTCCGCATCGTCTTTATCTACAATGTCCGTGAAATTGAGTTTTAGAAATTCTTCGCGTTTATAGCCGGTGATCTCTTCGCCGGCTTTATTTATCGATCTGAAATTCCCTTTCAGATCAGCCGTAAAAATCAAATCGTGGGCATTTTCAACCAAATCGCTGTATTTTTGAACCGTTTCCAGATTGGTCTGCTCGATCTGTTTCTGTCTGACCGCGCTTCTTTTGATCAAACCGTATAGAAAGCTCGCAGTCACCAACACATAAAACCAGCCCTTATACATTTGAATTTGAGTCAGGGTTTGAGCGTCAGTTACAAACTTTGCCAGAAGTTTGTCGGATAATAATATCCAAAGACTTCCAAAAATAATATAAATCGAAATAATTTTGAACGGCGTCCAAATATTTTGGAGTTTATTACTCACAAATTAGCCTCCGAATTCGTATGAATCGATAAAAAAGTGGATAAAATTTTAGGCGTTAGATTTGTTCAAAACAAATTCCCGTTTCATTTTCAATTAATTCAAAACCGAAATTTGCTGCATATAAATTGGTCGAATCACCAACTTGAATAATTATACAACCGTTTGTCAACTACTTATAAAAAGAGTGTTTGAATTTTTTATCAACTGTTAGAAAATGCCTTCCCAAATCTCCTTCCAAGCATCCCAAATCTCTTTTTAAGGCAGCCTAAACTCTTTCCAAGGCAGCCTAAACTCTTTCCAAGCATCCCTGAGAAGAGTTTAGGCTGCCTTAAACTCTTCTCAAGCAATCCTAAACTCTTTTCAAGCAAGCCTAAACTCTTCTCAAGCAAGCCTAAACTTTAATTTATGAAACAAAAACTCTTCAAAAATTGGTCAATAAAATAACAGTGGTTCGATGTATGAAAAACTGCCCGTGAATTTTCACAAAATTGTTATGAATCAAGTCACTTCTTAAAAATTCAAGCCCGTATTTCCGAGAGTTTTCTTTTTTATTTGTAAAAACTTCAAACGGCTTCGCGGGCTGGATGTTGATCTAGTTTATTTATGCAATTGAAAAAGACGATGCAAATCCGAAGTTGATCTGCACCGTCTTGTTTTTTGAATTTGCCGAAAACTCTCTATTTCATCACATCGCCGAAGGCAACGACAGCTTCTTTGTCCGAACCGTCGAATTTCACCCAAACGCGTCCGATCTTTGCATCAACCTTTGAAACTTTGCCCGCGCTGAATTTGCCGTATCTTTCGGCTTTCACGGTGTCGCCTTCTTTAACATTCGGCACGAGCGGAACGGGCTGGCATTTGCTTTTATCGTAAACGCCGACCTTTCCGGCAAACATTTGAACGAAAACTTTTTCGCCCGCCGCACGAATCACTTGACCGTGAAGCAAGTCCGCGCCGTCTTGAATCGCCGTCACGCTTCCCGGTTCCATCGGCGCGTTTATTTTCACGAAACTGTTCGGTTTGAGTTTTTCGTCCATTTGCCCGATCGAAGTCGTGCCGTCTTTGGCTTTCGCAGGATTGTCGTATTCAATGTCGAGATAACGCACGACAGGCTCGGACGGATTTGCATCATCGGTCACGATCGCTCTTTGCATTCCCGAACCCGATTGCCACCAAGTCAGCAAAATATCGCCTTTTTTCGCTTTGCCGTTCGGCGCGATCGGAATGATATAAGCATTCGGAACTTTGTGCGTATTGCTCATAAATTGAACTTCCGACATTTCCTTGCCCGGATTCGCCATTTTCTGATCATACCAAATAAAAGTCACTTTATCGCCGCCTTTTTCAACTGCATCCAAAATCCAATTAAACGACGGGACAAGCACGACATCGCCCGCTTTTGCCGTTGTTTCAACCGCCGGAAAATCCGAAAACGGAAACTTTGCTTCACCGACCGGAGCAGACGGCGATTCCGCAGTTTTCGCTTTTTCGTTATTCGCGGTCGGATTTCCCGCCGTTTTATTCGCTTCGCTCGTCGCCGTCGACCCTCCGCAAGCCGCAAACAAAACCGCACTCATCAAAAACAAACTTAATTTCAATTTCATAATTTTCTTTCCTAAAATGTTAGATTTCAAAAAAAGTCTGTTTGAATTTTTATAAAAAAGGGGGAAATTCAAACAGACTCGAAAAACTGCAAGAAATAGTTTCAGACAGGAAAATTCTTACAGCAGGGGAATTTAATTTTTGCGGTCGTATTCGATTCCTTTGTTCACTTCCGAGATCGCATCACGCACAATTTGCATCGCATTGACACGATAACCGCCTTTGTCTGCCGTCGCTTTTTCCAGATTGTTCAGCGCATTCTGCAAATGATCGCGCGCAATTTTCATATTCGGCTGATCGGCGTTTGCTAAACTCAAGGCTTCGTTTTCTTCAAAATCGCTGTTGCGTTTCGGGCGATTATTCGGATTTTTTTTGTCGTAAGCAATTCCCGCTTCGACCTGCGAAATCGCTTTATCGACCAGATTCATCGCATTATTTCGATGTCCGCCTTTGTCCGCCATCGCGCGTTTCAACGCATTTTTCGCCTTGTTCAAATCAACTTTCGCCGCTTTCATAAACGGCTGATCGAAAGCCGAAACCGATAAAACGAACGTTGAAAAAACAGAAATTAAAACTAACAAACTCAATACTTTTTTCTTCATCTTTTGCTCCTTAAAACTTTTCTCGAAATAAACTATTTTCCTTTGTAAATTTTCGCCTTGAACGGTCCTTTGATAATCAATTCTTTGTCTTTTGCTTTGACATTGAAATTGATCTCGCCCGTAATTTCATCGTCAGTGACGCTCAAAATTTTCAATTCGGAATCTTTTCTGTTCGTCTGCGAACCGAGCGAAACGGGATAAGATTCTTCTTTTCCGTCTTTGAAGATCGTCAAATTAAAAAACTCCAACGACATCGGACCGTCTTTTTCGCCGCTGAACGTAGAAGTCTTGATCGGCGTTTCGGGTTTCGTTCCCGGTTCTTCGTGAAGCGAAATATGCAATTTTATTTGTCCGTCCGCAGTCGGTTTTCCGCCCGTATCGAGCGCGTTTGTCGGCTGATAATCGAAATTTCGCAAAATTATCCAGCGCAGCGCGTGGCGTTCGTCCGCAACCTTCACGCTTGAACCGTAAAGCGCACCTTGCGATGTAATCCAACTCGATTTCGCTTCAAACGGAATATCCTTTCCGTCGTATTTGACCAAAATTCCCGATTTGCTTCCGCAAGCCGTGAAAAGCAAAGCCGCACATAAAATTAATAAAAAGTTTCTCATCGTTGTTCTCCTTAAAATGTTTTGAAATTTACACTGCAAGTTCCGGGCGTTCCGGCAGGCGAAATGACAAATAAATAATCGCCGCTCTGTAAAAGCGAATCGCTGCCCCAGTTGTCGATCGCCGTGCCTTCTTCATATCGATTTTTATCGGGGTAATAAAACGAAATTCCGCAACCTTCCGCTTCGACGGATAGTTTTTGACCTTTCCGCAAATTCAGCAAAAAAGTTTTGCGTTCGCTCTCTGCCGTAAAAGCAACTTTCTCGATTGCTGAACTTGCGCCTTTGGCAAACGAAACTCTTTTCGCAGTTTTGAAAAGTTCGGAATAACTCGGTTCGCAAGAATCGTAATCCGCCGTGTAAACCGAATATTTTCCCGTTTCGCTGTTTTTGCCGTAGAGTTTGATCTTCAAAATCTCTTTATCGCCAACATTTACGACAGTCCAAAGAAAACTTTTCAAACGCGGCGGAAATGATTCGGGAATTTTGTTTTCGGCAAACTTCACGTTGAAATTATTTCCGCTTTTCGTGCCGCTGAATATAAAATTTTCGCGCGTTTCGTCGTTATAATCTCGCACGACGATAAATTCGCCCGAAACTTTCGCGCCCGAAATATTCAAATAAACACGATGCTCGTCTTTCAAACCACCGTTTACAAAACAGTTCGATTGCGCGGAAACGGACGAACAAAACGCCGTTGTCAGCAGAAATATCAAGCTAAATTTCTTCATAATATTAACTCCGTCCATCAATAGTGAATTTTCTCGAAAAAACATTTCACTCTTTTTTTGTCGTGCCGAAAATATTATTTCAGTTTTTATAAACAGTGCAGAATAAACCCTTTACTGGCATTTTGCCGCGCCTTTGAAACTTCCGTCTTTCAGTTTGCCCACACATTTGTTCATACAGGTTACGGTCACGTAATCGAGAAAAGTTTTGTCACGATACATCGCTTCTTTTTTTGAAGGATTCTTTACTTCTTTGCTTTTCGGCGAATCGAGCCAGATTCGATAACGCGCATCAACTTCCGAATCGGCTTCGAGACAATAAAGATTGCAACTGTTGCGCTGTGCTTCGTCCGCATCTTTTCCTTTGCCGCTGAAAGATTTACCGTCAGCGACTACTTCGCCCGTACATTTTGTGTCAGCCGACGAACTGCAAGCTATTGAAACGAAAAGCAAAATCGCAACACATAAAATCAGCGTGAATTTATTCTGAAAATTCATTTTATTTTCTCCCGCGAAAAACCGAAACCAGCCCAACAACAAAGCTAATCGTGCCGATAAATATCGGAATTGCAACAATTACCCAAAATTTCGTCGGTTCTTCCGACATATAGATTCGCTTTTGATGACCGCTTTTTCCGGCTAATGCGTAGCCGAGAAAAATCTGCAAAACTGCAATGCCGAACATCAAAATTGAAAGACCGAATGTAACTATTTTTGAAGCCATTCCTTTTTACAATCCGGCTTCCTTCGCACAATCTGCGTTGAGTTTCATAACCTCACTCATCGGGATTTTGCTCTGTTCCGCCGGATTCGGGCTAAGCGTGATAACTTTGTTGAGATAACAACCGCAAAGTTTTTCGACCTTTGTCGGATCGTCGTTTTTTCTTCCGAATTTACAATTATTCACGGCATTTTCCTTGTCTTTAGCCGTCCACTTTGAATCGTCAACTTTAGCGTTTTCGGCTTTCGGCGTTTCCGTTTTTGTAGTTGCCGCCGCAGAATTATTTGCTGTCGTCGTTGTCGAACTTCCGCCGCCGCATGCATTCAACAAAAATGTCGTTGAAACCAATAAACCGATCATTAGTAAATTTTTCATTTTCCCTCTATTCTCCATTTATATTTTGAAATTTCTTCCCGATCGCAAATTGCAAATTTGTCTAATTACAACTCATAAAAAGCCCTGCGCCGCCGACGTTTCCTTGAATTTTCAATGCGCCGTATTTTCCGCCGCCCGTATATTCTTTTTCGACTACGAATTCCTGTTCCTGACAAAACGGACGATTCGGAACTTTGACGAGTGCACGTCCGCGTTTCGTCTGTCGAAGCGGAATTCCGAGCGAATTTTTCCAGATTTTCC
>DAITPE010000329.1:0-6699 GCA_036833775.1 Pyrinomonadaceae bacterium
TGAGATGTATTCTAGTAAAAAATCTACTCGTTTTTCGGTCTTTGATCGGCAGGAACATTTGCGAAAATCTTGTCGTAAGATTCGTAACCGTCGCGCACGATGTCCATCAGATTAGATTTTTCAACGATTTTCGGTTCGATAAAAATAAACGGAACTTCTTTGTTGACGGCTTTCATCGTCTTCGTCGTATCGAGTTTTTCGCCTTTGGCAAGCTTGACTGCGGCTTCGACGGCAGCAAAAGCAATCGGTTTGATCGGTTTGTAAACCGTCATATTTTGCTCGCCTTGCGCGATTCTTTGCAATGCGTCGAGCTGTGCGTCCATTCCGGTCGTGACGACTTTATTGATCATATTTTGTTTCTTGATCGCCTGAATCGCGCCGCCCGCAGTTCCGTCGTTCGAGCAGACAAACGCAACGATGTTGTTTTCATTTTGTGTCAAAGCGTTTTCGGCGATCTTCAAAGCATTTTCGGGCGACCAATCGATCGCGTTTTGATCGGCAACGATCTTTATATCGCCTCGATCAATTGCAGGCTTTAAAACCTGCAATTGCGCTTCCTTCATAATTTGCGCATTATTGTCGGTCGGCGCGCCGTAGATCATCACGTAATTTCCTTTCGGCGCGTGTTTCAGCGCGTATTCCGCCTGCATTTGTCCGGCAAGCGAATGCAGATGCGAAACCAGAACGTCGATGTCATCGCTCAAAATCAAACGGTCGTAACTGACGACTGGAACGCCGCGTTTTTTGGCGTTTTCAACCGCCGTTGCGGCAACTTTCGCGTTGTGCGGAACGATGATCAAAACGTCGATTCCTTGCGTCAGAAAATCGTCAACTTGTTTCAATTGGCGTTCATCGTTGCCTTCGGCGACGTTTACGATCACTTCCGCGCCGAGTTCAGCCGCACGTTTTTCGACCAATTCCTTATCTTTTACCCAATGTTCTTTGAGCGTATCCATCGAAAAACCGATGCGGACTTTTCCGTTCGTTTTTTTCGTCGTTTGAACATTTTCATTTGTTGGATTATTAACGCATGAAGCCGTTAAAATCATTGAAATTAAAGCAATTAAGAATAAAATTTTACGCATATTTTTAAGTTTATTTTTTTACCAATCTTGCAACCCAACCGCCGCCGATCCCGAGTTTGACGTTTAATTTGTCTCCTTTTTTCACCGTTTGCGAATACTTTTTGAAATCGCTTGCGAAACGATTTGAATTGATTCCGTCTTGCCAAACGGTCGCTTCGTAATTTCCGCCGTCGAGAAACGAAAAATCCAAAGTAATTTCGCGCTCGGTCGAGTTATTCATCGCGCCGACAAACCATTCGCCTTTTTCGGTTTGCCGCGCAATTGCGACATATTCGCCGATTTTTCCGTCGAGCGGAACGGTTTCGTTCCAAACGCTCGGAACTTTCGACAAAAATTCCATCGCTTCAGATTCGCGTAAATAATTCGACGGATTATCGGCGAGCATCTGCAACGGACTTTCATAAACGACATACATCGCAAGCTGATGACAGCGCGTTCCTTGGCTCATCGGGCGATTGAAATTTATCTGAAAATCTTTCGGCAAAGCATTTATCATTGCGCCGGGCGTAAAATCCATCGCGCCGGCGACCATTCTGATAAACGGCAAAGTCACGTCGTGTTCGGGCGTAATGTCTTTCGACCATTTCGAATTTTCCAAGCCTTTAACGCCTTCGTAACTGATGACATTCGGATATTTACGGCTCATTCCGGTCGGTTTATACGCGCCGTGAAAATCAACCAACATTTTGCGTTTCGCCGCTTCTTTCGCTGTTCGTTCGTAAAAATTGACCATTTTCTGATCGTCGCGCTGCATAAAATCGACTTTGATTCCTTTCACGCCCCATTTTTCGAATTGATCCAACGCCGGAATGAATTGTTTGTCGAGCGAAGTCCATAACACCCAAAGAATTACGCCGACGTTTTTCTTTTTCGCATAATCGAGTAATTCGGGCAGATTGACTTCTGGATTCAAAGTCAAAAGATCGTCCGTTTTTGACCAGCCTTCATCCAAGATCAAATATTCCAAACCGTATTTTGCCGCGAAATCTATGTAATATTTATAAGTTTCGGTGTTCACGCCCGATTTGAAATCAACGCCGTAAATGTTGTTTGCATTCCACCAATCCCACGGAACTTTTCCGCCGCGAACCCACGAAAAATCTTCCTTTGTGTCTTCGGAAAGCAAATAAACAAGCTGATTATCGAGCAAATCCGCATCGCGTTCGGCAATTCCGAAAACGCGCCAAGGGAAATTTCTTTTGCCCGAAGTCTGCGCGATAAAATCGGCGCGTTCCGCAACTTTTACATCGCGGTCTTTTACCACAACTTCTTTATTTGGATAATTTGGAAAAACCGCTTTCAAACCTTTACCGCTGTTTCCGCGCAGCCACATTCCCGCATAATCGTAAAGATCGGCTTCCGAAATGAAAAGTTTTACGCCCGACTTTGTCGCAGCCAAAGTCGGTGTGCTTGCTAGTTTTTCCGCCAATTCGGAAGATTTATATTTGATGTAAAGCCTTTCGTTATGCGAATAAAAACCTTCGTCTTCTTGCGGATAAAAAAGCACATCGTTCGGATCGAGATTGATTTCGGCTTGTTCATTGTTCACCGTGATTTGCCCCGCAAGATCGCTCGTCCAACGATATGCCGCACCGTTGTCGTAAATTCGCCAAATTAAACCCAAACCGTTTTCAAAACTTAGAGTAAGTTCGTTGAAATTATCTTTTATCTTCCGCCGTTTTTGCGGCACAACTGCTGTGACAGTTTGATTTACGCTTTTTTCGTTTTTACTTTTCACCTTAAAATTCGGCGAAATTTCTTTTACAGAAATTGAGATCGGAGATTCTGAAACGATCGTTTTATTATCGAAAAGCAGCGAATAATAAACTTTGTCGGCGATTCGCAAACGAACTTCCGCACGTTTGTTTGGTGAACTTATTAAATATTCCTGCGCAGAAACTGCAAATGCGAAAGTTTGTACAAGTAGAATCAAAAATAGAATTTTTTTCATTGTTTTTACGGAAAAAATTAATAACTTTTAAGTTTTTTCAAATCGTCAGCCGTCGCAATCCTTAAACTTACAGCCGCGCCGCCGCCTTTTGCCAAATTTAATTTCAAAACAGTTTTACTGTCAACAATATAACTTTTAATTTCGTAAACCGACGGATTATTTAACCAATCTGCATCTTTAGCGTCAGCGTAAATCGTTGCAATATATTGTTTTCCGCTGTCGAGAAAATTTAGCGAAGCATTTGTCGTTCGCGCGTTTTCGTCCGTGATCGCGCCGATAAACCATTCGTCTTTTCCTTTTGCTTTTCGCGCAATCGTTATAAAATCGCCCGGCTCGGCTTCGAGAATTTTTGTGTCGTCCCAATCAACCGCAACGTCTTTGATAAATTGAAACGCATCCATCTTTTTCTCGTAATTTTCGGGCAGATCAGCCGCCATTTGGAGCGGCGAATACATCGTCACATAAAGCGCGAGCTGTTTTGCCAAAGTCGTGTGAACTTGCTCGGTCTTTTTGTTCGGATCGTATTTGCTCATTTTCATCTCGAAAATTCCGGGCGTGTAATCCATCGGTCCGCCCATCAAGCGCGTAAACGGCAAAATCGTTTCGTGTTCGGGCGGATTTCCTTGGCTCCAAGCGTTGAATTCATTTCCGCGTGCGGCTTCGGCGGCAATCCAGTTCGGATAAGTGCGATGCAAACCCGTCAGCCGAACCGATTCGTGCGAATCGACCGAAATTTTATATTCGGCGGCTTTTTTCGCGACGTGAATGTAATGATTGACCATCGTTTGCCCGTCATGATTTTCACCGCGCGGAATAATTCTGCCGACGTAACCCGTTTTGACAGAATCATATCCGTTCGCTTTCATAAAACGAAAGGCTTCGTCCAAACGTCGTTCGTAATTCGTCGCCGAAGCAGAAGTTTCGTGATGCATGATCAATTTCACGCCTTTCGACGCGGCATAATTTTGCAATTCTTTCACGTCAAAATCGGGATAAGGCGTGACAAAATCGAAAACATTTTCTTTCCATTGTCCGAACCAATCTTCCCAACCGACATTCCAGCCTTCGACCAAAACGCCTTGAATGTTATTTTTCGCGGCAAAATCAATATATTTTTTGACGTTCGCCGTATTCGCGCCGTGTTTGCCGTTCGGTTTCAACGAATTCCAATCGGTTTCGCCAATTTTCACATTGTTGACATCGGCATAATTCCAGCTTTCAGTTCCGATGTGCATTCCCCACCAAACGCCGACGAACTTTTGCGGTTTTATCCAACTCGTATCGGTATATTTTGTTGGTTCATTGAGATTGAGAATCATTTTTGACGCTAGAATTTCCGCCGCTTTATCCGAAACGATGATCGTTCGCCAAGGCGTTTTTTCGGGCGTTTGCAAAAACGCCGCGCTTCCGACCGAATTCGGAGCAAGATGGGAAGTCATCGTGAAATTTTTGCGGTCAACCATCATATACATCGCCGGATAATTGAGGAGCGCGGCTTCGTGAAAATTTATGTAAATTCCGTCCGCCGTTTTCATCATCAAAGGCGTTTGCACACCGTTTTCGGCAAACACTGATTTGACCGAAATTTCCGAAACGAATTTACCTTTCGTCGCGTCGATTTCGCTTAATTTCGTCGTGTTGTAAACATATTCCTGCGAATCGTAATCGCCCGGAATCCAGAAAGTTTTATGATCGCCGGTCAGATTAAATTCCGTTTTTTCGTCTAAAACGGTGAAATATTTAAGCCCGTCTTGAACAGGGAATTCGTATCGAAAACCCAAACCGTCATCGAAAAGCCAAAATCGAACGACGATTTTTCTCGTCAATTTTTCGGTTTTCTGTTCAAGTGTAACTGCTAACTCATTGTAATTATTGCGGATAGTTTTAACTTCGCCCCATACAGGATTCCAAGTTTCATTTTTTGAATCGGTTTTCGTTTCAGTGATTTGGAAACCGCTTTTCAAATCAGGCTGATCTTTAATTTCAAAACCCAATCTGCTTTGTTTGATTATGTCGGCACGTTTATAAACGAGTGAATAAACAGCTTCTTGTTTTTCATTCAGCCTAAAATTTAGCGACAAATTACCGTTTGGCGATTGCAAATATTGCGCAGAAACTGAAGCTGAAAAAACAATAAAAATTAGAACCAAAAATAATGTTTTCATAAACTTTCAAACCTCGAAAAATCAGGCATCGCACCCGCATTTGAAGCGACGAACGCGCCGATTTTGTTAGCGAAATCGTTGATTTTCTCCAAAGCCCAGCCGTGCAAAATGCCGTGTGTCATTCCTGCCGTAAACGAATCGCCCGCGCCGATCGTGTCGGCGATTTTTACATTCAAACCTTTGTGTTCGGAAACCTCATCTTGTGAAATTAAAAGACTTCCATTTCCGCCGCGCGTGACGCAAATCAACTTTAAATTGAATTTTTCAAGCAAATTTCGCGCGGTTTCGATTTGATTTTCAGCTTTGCAAACAAACATTTCCGCGACGATTGGCAATTCTTCGTGATTCAACTTTACAATGTTTGCAAGCCGAAAGGATTCGCGCAAAACTTCTTCTGAAAAATAATTTTGCCTCAAATTTACATCGAAAATCCGCAGATTTTTCGTCAAACCGACAAATTCACAAATCGTTTTGCGTGAAACTTCGTTGCGTTGAGCAAGCGAACCGAAGCAAACCGCGTCGCATTTTTCGGCGATTTTGCGCCAATTTTCGCTCAATTCGAGAAAATCCCACGCGACATTTTCGACTATTTCATAATTCGGCTGACCGTTTTCCAAAACGACATTGACGATTCCCGTCGGATTTTCCGCGTCAATCTGGATGAAATCGGTCGAGATGTTTTTTGATTCTAATTCATCTAAAATTTCCCGTCCGAATTCGTCATTTCCGACACGGCTTAGAACGATGCCGTTATTGCCAAGCTGTTTAGAAATGTAGGCGAAATTTGCCGGCGCACCTCCAAGATGTTTGCCGGTCGGAAGAATGTCCCACAAAATTTCGCCAAGCCCGGTAATATTGAATGCTTTATCGCTCATCTTACAAAAACGTGATAACTCCAAGGCTGTAAAACCAATTTGGAATTTGTGTCCATTTTCACTTTTTTGTTCGTGAAATATTCGGTGTAATCGCCGTGATAAAGCGTTTCTTTAAAAGCTACTGTTTGCGGCAAATTTGAAAAATTCAGCACGACAAAAATCTTGTCTTTTTCGTTTTGACGCGCAAAACTGAAAACTTTGTCGGGTTTTGAATTCGGAACGAGATTCATCGTCGCGTTGTGTCCCCAATTCAAAAGCGTCGAATTGGATTTTTTCAGAGCGAAAAGTTTTTTGTAAAATTCGTTATTCGGATGCGGTTTCCAAAGAATTTCGTCTTTTTCAAAAAATTGCAGGCGTTTATTGAGTCCGGCTTCCTGACCGTTATAGATCATCGGCATTCCTTCGCCGACAACGGTTAAAACGGTCGCGGCGTTGAACGCTTTGCCCCAAGTTTCCTGATCGGTGCCTTCCCAAGCGTTTTGGTCGTGGTTGCTCGTGCCGACCATTCTGATTCCGTCTTTCGGAAAACTGCTTTCATTCCACGAATAATAAACGAAAAGCCCGCTCAAATCTTTGGTTTTACCCTGCGCGACAGCAACCATTTTTTCGTGCCAAGTCCACGC
>DAITPE010000330.1:0-6690 GCA_036833775.1 Pyrinomonadaceae bacterium
CGCGCTCAATGTTTTGGCGCAATATCTGACCGAAGGCAAAAAAGCCCCGTTTTATCAGGTTTTGGTCGAAGATAAAAAGTTGACTTCCGACATTTCGATGTTCAATTACGATTCCGAACTTTCGGGACAATTGATGCTGCAAATCGACGCTTTTCCCGACAAAAATCTGAACGACGTTGACGCGGCGGTGAAAGAAGCGTTTGCGAAATTTGAAAAGGAAGGCATTTCCGAAAAGGATTTGAACCGCATCAAAGCCGGACAGGAAACACGTTTTTATAATTCGCTTTCGAGTGTTCTCGGCAAAAGTTCGCAGCTCGCGCAATGCAATTATTTGAAGGGCGATCCGGGTTGTGCAAAGGACGAAATCAAAAATATTCTTGCCGTTTCGACCGCCGACGTGATGCGCGTTTACGAAAAATACGTCAAAGGCAAAAATTACGTCGCGACGAGCTTTGTGCCGAAAGGCAAATCGAATCTCGCGCTGTCAAATTCTAAAAAAGCGGAAGTCGTCGAAGAAAAGATCGTGCAGGGCGCGGAAGCCGAAGTCGATCCGACGAAAAATGCGGCTTACGAAAAAACGCCTTCGTCGTTCGACCGCAGTAAAGAACCACCTTACGGAGCTGCGCCCGAAGTTAAAATTCCCGCCGTTTGGGAGCAAAAACTGAAAAACGGGATGCGCGTTTACGGCATTGAAAACACAGAAGTTCCGCTCGTCAATTTTGACATAGCGATCGACGGCGGTTTGCTCGTCGAAGACATCGACAAGGTCGGCGTGGCGAATCTTTTGGCGCGAATGTTGACGCAGGGAACGGCAAAGAAAACGCCGCAGGAACTCGAAGAAGCGATTCAGCAGCTCGGCGCGACGATCAATGTTTCGGCGCAGACCGAAGACATTCGCATCAACGTCACGACCTTGGCGAAAAACTACGATGCAACGCTCGCTTTGGTCGAAGAAATCCTGCTCGAACCGCGTTGGGACGCAAAGGAATTCGATCTCGTCAAAAAAGCCGTCATCAGCCAAATAAATCAGCAATCCGCGAATCCGAACGCGGTTGCAAACAACAATTACAACCAACTGATCTACGGCAAAGACAACATTCGCTCGCGCAATATTCTCGGAACGATCGAAACCGTCAATGCAATTACGCTCGACGATCTGAAAGCGTTTTACGCAAAAAATCTTTCGCCCACGGTTGCGCGAATGCATGTTGTCGGTGCGCTGAATCAAGCGAAAATTACGAAGGCTTTGGGCGGTTTGAACGACAAATGGAAAGCGAAAAACGTCTCGATTCCTGAATACAAAACGCCGTCCGCACCTGCGAAATCGCAAATTTATTTCTACGATGTGCCGGACGCGAAACAATCGGTTCTGCGTTTCGGTTATCCCGCGCTGGCGATCACGGATAAGGATTTTTATCCCGCAAACGTGATGAATTACATCTTGGGCGGCGGCGGTTTCGCTTCGCAATTGACACAACAATTGCGCGAGGGAAAAGGCTACACATACGGCATTACTTCGAGTTTTTCGGGAACGAAAGCGCGCGGCGCGTTTACCATCGGAAGCGGCGTGCGCACGAATGTGACGCTCGAATCGGCGCAGTTGGTGAAGGAAATTCTCGAAAATTTCGGCAAGAATTACAACGAATCCGACCTCGAAACGACGAAAAGTTTTCTCATCAAAAGTAACGCCCGCGCCTTTGAAACCGCGTTTGCCAAGCTGAATATGCTCGACAACATCAGCAAATACGGCTGGAAATACGATTACGTCAAAGACCGTGAAGCGATCGTCAAAGCGATGACCGTTGAGCAGATAAAAGATTTGTCGGGCAAATATCTCGACGCAAACAAAATGATCTGGCTCATCGTCGGCGACGCGAAAACACAATTGCCGCGCTTAAAAGAACTCGGTTTCGGCGAACCCGTTTTATTAAACAAGTAAAAGCCGGAAATTTCAACGCAAAGACGCGAAGACGCTTAAGAAGCAAAGGATTTATTAATAAAAAAACTTTGCGTCTTTGCGTCTTCGCGTTAATTTATTTACGATTGAATTAAAATAGAAATACTTTAATAGTGATTTTATTTATCTGTTTTAAAGAGTAATCCGGCTTCTTCCGAGCTTATTTTGAAACCCAAAACTTCTGCCGCCCGCGATAAGATCGGGTCTTGATTTTTGATCAGATCGTTTGAAGTCGGAAGCAATTTTTCATCCGGCGTCACGCCGACATTTTCCAGCCGTTGACCGTCTTTCATAATCAAATCGGCGATTGTTACGCTTACTCCGTAAAAAACATACGATTCAAGCCCAAATGAATGCGACAAAATAATTGATTGCATAACCGCACCGCTCGACTGATCCCCAATCACTGTTCCGCGTTTTTCCAGTTGAATAATTCGAGTAAAAATCTCTGCTGCCGAAGCTGAACCGGAATCAATTAAAACAACTAATTTTCCTTTAAAAGGTTTTTTTACGCTCGGCTTTATTACCCATTGTCTGGTTCCGTCGCGCTCGATAGTTTTTCCGCCATCGACATCTTTGTCAAAAAAATAACCAAGCAAATGTGTGAGAGTTTCGGTATAGCCGCCGTGATTGCCGCGTAAGTCCAAAATCAATGAGTCTTTTTCATTGACCTTTTCCATCATCTTGTTGACTTTAATCAAAGATATATTAAAACTAGGCATTTTTATGATTGCCAAACCGGAAATTTGGGTATAAAAACGAGGGCTGTAATGTTCTTCTTCAAACTTTTGAAATTCGATTTCCCGATCACGCCTTGAAAACATAAACTTGCTTGCCTCTAAAACTTTTCCTTTCACGTCGAGTTTATATTTATTTCCGTTCGGTTTTATGATTAAAAGTTGAAGTGAAGGCTGCGGCTGTAATCTGAAGAAATGTCTCAGAATAACGGAAAATTCCTGACGATTTATAATGAATCCTTCAATCATATAAATCTGGTCTCCGACGCGAAGTCCTTTTTTATACGCATCGCTGTCGTCCTTAACTTCGGTAACAAAAGCTTTGTCAGCGATTAACATTGAGCCAAAGCCATAATCGACATCGAATGTTTTTCTCGGAGGTGAGAAATAAAGATGAGAATCATTGAACAAATAACAAAAACGAACTATTAAATCTGTCATTTCATTTGAAGATTTAGCATTTTTGATGAGTTCTTTTGTTTTCAAATAGTTTTCTTCGAGATTTATACCGTGAAAAGTGCTGTCGTAATAGTTTTTCTGAATGTCGTTTTTGACATTTTCCAACATATCAAGGCTCAAAACACGTTCCGATTTCAAATCTTGAGCAGATGTTTCGTAAGCAAATAAAAGAAAAAGAAGCGTAAGAAAAAGGATATTTAATTTCATAAGTTAAATTTCAAATATGGTAATAAAATTAAGAGAAATTAACAAGATTTTTGAAGAATCTAATAGAAAAATTATTGTTATGATTAACTTAATTGCAAATCGTATGAAACAGGGAAACAGTTTTCGCAAAAGACGCAAATAATGTAATATATTTGGGCAATGACTGCAAAAAAAACTAAGTCTTTAACAGAAACTAAAAAGAAAATCTTGATCACGGGCGGAACAGGATTCTTGGGAACGCATCTCGTCCGGCAGTTTTTGGATGCGGGCGTGAAGAATCTGCGTGTGATGGCATCAAGCGTTCCGCATTGGATGACGGATGCGGGCGTTGAACCGTTTGCGGGTTCGGTGACGAGAGTGGAAGACGTGGCAAACGCGACGAAGAATTGCGAGGCGATCTATCATCTTGCGGGAAAGGTTTCGTTTGCGTATGACGGCGCGGCGCAGATGAATCGGATTCACGTCGAAGGCACGCGGCTTTTATGCGAAGCGGCGAAGGAAAATAAGGTCAAGAATTTTATACTCGCGTCTTCTTCGGGAACTTCGGCGATTACCGACGACGGCACGATCGTTGACGAAACTTATCCGCAGCCGGTTGAAATTCTTTCAAAATGGGCTTATTACGCTTCGAAATATTATCAGGAAAAGACCGCACTGAGATATTTTCAGGACAAGGGTGAGCGGCTCGTGATGCTCAATCCGTCCTTGCTTTTGGGAAGCGGCGACGACCGTTTGAGTTCGACGAAGATCGTGCTTGAATTTATGTCGAAAAAGTTTCCATACACGCCTTCGGGCGGCGTTAATTTCGTTGATGCTCGCGATGCCGCGACAGCGTTTATGAACGCGCTCGACAAAGGCAGACACAACGAAAGATATTTGCTCGGCGCGGTAAATTGGACAGTGCAGGAATTTTTCGGGCGGCTTGAAAGGCTTTCGGGCGTTTCCGCGCCGTTGATAAGTGTTCCGAAATCGGTCGCGGTTTTCGGTTCCAATTTGATCTCGAATCTTTACAAATCCTTCGACAAAGCCGCGCCGTTTGAAGCGTCGGAAGTGGAAATGGGTGAATATTTTTGGTATTTCGACTCAAGCAAAGCCGAAGAAGAATTAGGCTTTACGACGCGCGATCCGCAGGAAACTTTGCAGGACACGATCAAATATCTGCGCGAAAACTTCCTCGGCGACGGCGTTTTTGTTTAGGGGAAAAAAGAATAGCCACAAAAGGCACAAAAGACGCAAAGAAAATCTTTTTTGTGTCTTTTGTGCTTTTTTGCGGCTATTAATTTCTTATTCATCGGGTTTGAAAAAGAAGAAAAAGAAGGCGGCGGCGTGTTCGGGTTTGACGTTTTCGGCGTAACCGATCGTTGAACGGCTCGAATTTTCGACGCGTCCGTTTGAATTTACGTAGCCGATCGTCGAACGGCTCGCGTTTTCAACCGTGCCATTGTCTTTGATATAGCCGATGGTTGAACGGCTTGCGTTTTCGACCGTGCCGTTTTCCTTGATGTAACCGATGGTCGAGCGGCTCGAATTTTCGACGGTTCCGTTTTCCTTAATGTAACCGATGGTCGAACGGCTGGAGTTTTCGACAGTTCCGTTCGATTGAATGTAGCCGATCGTCGAACGGCTGCGGTTTTCGATGCGTTGGGCAAATGCTGCAACGCTCAGCAAAGTTAATAAAAAGATCGCAAAAAATAGTTTCTTCATAAATTTATTCTCCTTTATCCGAACGCGTTTCCGTTCGTTTCTTGCCGAAAATTTTGTATGCGAAATAAAGAAGCAGACCGATCACGACCGAATAGATGATCGCTTTGCCTTCTTTGGTGAAATCGACGTTCGTCAAAAGCCAGATTATTAACACTAAAGACAAAATCGACGCTAAGATGCCGAAAGGCGCGATGAATTTTGCGCTTGGCACATTTTCTTTGCGGCGAAAGACGGGAAGTGCGGCGCAGGTCGTCGCGTAAACTAACAAACGTGTAATTGTTGCAATCGTCAACGCGGAATAGAACGAAGTTTGCAGAGTGAAAACCAGAATCACGAGCGCGGTCGCAAAAAGTGAAACGAACGGCGTTTTGAATTTTGCGTGTGTTTTCGCCAAAATCTGCGGAAGTTCTTTTTGTTCAGCCATCGCGAACGGAATGCGCGAAGCGGCTAAGAATCCGCCGTTTAAGTTTCCGAGAACCGAAACGAGTGCGCCAATTGCGATAAATGTTGCGCCAAAACTGCCGAGAAAATTCTGGGCGGCATCGGCGAGCGGCGTTTTCGATTCGGCGAGATTCGGGAGCGTTCCGATCGCAACGATCTGTATAAATATAAACAGAACGGCGCAGAAAACGAGCGCGAGCAGAAGCGCGAACGGAACGGCTTTTTGCGGTTCTTTGGTTTCGCCTGCCGGAATCACGGCAGCTTCGAAACCGACGAAGGCGTAAATTAAAACGAGAATCGCTTCGGAAAATTTGCCGTATTCGGGCGTTGCGCCGAAGCTGAAATTGGCGGGTTGAATGAAGAAAACGCCGACGAAAGCGAATAAAAGCAGCGGCACGATCTTGCCGACGGTGAAAATATTCGTCAAGATCGCCGATTCGCGCACGCCGACGAAATTTACGAGCGTCATTACTAAAACGACCGCCGAAACTATCAAAATTCGCCCGTAACCTTCGACGGCAGACGGGAAAAAATAAGCGATGTAGAGCAAAAGCGCGTTGCAGTTGGTCGCAAAAGTCGTCACGCGGACGATCCAGTAAAGCCAGCCGACCTCGAATCCGACCGCCGAACCGAACGCTTCTTTCGCGTAAAGATACATTCCGCCCGTCGCTTGAAAGCGGCTCGAAACTTCCGCAAAACACAGCACGATAAACGCGACGATCAGAGCGCAGACGACGAACGCAAGCAAACTAAAACTGCCGATCAAGCCGAAAACCTTCGCGGGCAAAATAAAAATTCCAGTGCCGATGACGGTATTTACCGCGATCGCCGTCAAATCCCAACGGCTGATGCCGCGCACGAGTTTTTCTTCGGGGTTTATAATTTCTTTCATTAAAAATCAGTTAAGCAATCAAGCAGAATGAATTTACAGATTTAGCCGGAAGTTTGCAAAAAGGCAATAATTCTAAATTCTGCATTCTAAATTCTAAATTATCATCCGCAAAAACTAACCGCTGTTTTATTCGAGATTAATTTAGAATGAAAAATTTAGAATTTAGAATTACTGCTTTTGCTTTTTTCAATTCCGGTTGAAATTAATTTTGCCCGATTAATTAGAAAAAGCAGTGCTTTAAAAATTTCCGAGGCTTTTGAACGGAAATCCGAACCCTTGGAGAAAAGTTCCAA
>DAITPE010000331.1:0-6671 GCA_036833775.1 Pyrinomonadaceae bacterium
CAAAAACGGCTGAATAGCCGAAGCTAAACAGCCGTTTTGAAGTTTTTCGATTTGAAAAATTAGAAATTAACTTTCAAACCGAGTTGGAATTGACGTTGGTCATACGTTGCCGTCGGACGGCTGAAATAACGACCGCCGCTGTCGCGTTGACCGAAAGCATTGACCGCGTTGAACGAAGGCGAAGCCGCCGCTTCGTTGAAGCGGTTGAAAAGATTGAAGCCTTCGGCAATCAGATCGACGCGGACTCTTTCACCGAAATAGAACGCGCGCGAAAGACGCATATCGACCGAAGCATAAGCATGCGTGATTCCGCGATTGCGTCCCAAGTTTCCGATCTGGAACGGAGCCGGAAGCGTTAAAGTTCCGTCAGCCGCCTGATTCGGACGGTCAGTTTGCGTCGATTGGTCGTTGTTCGTGTCAACGTTCGTGATGATGTTGAACGGACGACCCGACGAAATTTCGATGATCGGTGCAACCGTGAAATCAGCCAATAATTTCTTGCCCCAACTGTCAGCTTTCCGCCAATCTTGCGGCGATGTCAAAACTCCGCTGAAAACGAAACGATGACGCTGGTCAAAGAGCGAATCGGCTTTTTCGAGTTTGAACTGATTTACGTCCTGCGCGATGAGCAATGTCTGCAAATCCGAAGAATCGTCGATCGAATGCGACCAAGTGTAGCCTGCCAAGAATTGGAAATTGTTGGAAAAACGACGCTTGAGTTCGACATTCATCGCATTGTAGCTCGAATTACCGTCAGAAAGCTGTGCATTGACCGAACCGAACGGTGACAAAGTTCCCGGAGTTCGCAAAGTTCCCCCCAGTTGTGAATCCAAAACGGCTTTCGTTACTGTGCCGCCCGAAAGTGCTTGCGCCAAGAAATAGTTCGGTGCATTCGGACGGAAGAAATTGGCAATTGCCGGAACGATCACACGACCGGTCGGACATTGCGCGATCATTCCCGGAATGACCACACCGCAAGTTACGCCGTAAGTATTGGTAAACGTCGATCCCGGCGCAGTCGTGGCGATTGTAATTCCGCCGACGGCTTCCGTCGTATTTAACGGATTGCGACCGGCAAAACGTGCAAAGTTTTGAATTTGCTGCGCTACGTTCGGCGTATTCAGATCAGTCGGACGCGGAAGATGATGTGCGCCGACATAAATGTAGCCGATCGTCAATGACATATCTTTCGTCAACTGCTGTTCGATCGCCGCATTTGCCTGGGTTGCCGAAGCATATTGGAAATCTTTGGCGATTGGCAAAACAAACGGCAGAACCGATCCGAAACCTGAAAATGTCTGGTCGTTAAAGCGTTGTCTGCCGAATTGATATTGCGCGGTTGGCGCGGCTCCGGGCGTAACTACGCCGACGGGACAGATCGGATTTCCGCCTGCCGCCGTGCAAACCGTTCCTTGAAATACTTGAACAGCATTCAAAAGCGAAGTCGGCGACGGATTTCCCGGCGTTAAAACTGCTTGCTGTTGCTGTGCCGCATCGGCAATGTCCGAGTTGAAAGCAACTGCGAGCAGCGGATGATCGTAATACAAACCGATCGAACCGCGTAAAATCGTTTTGCTGTTTCCGAAAACATCGTAAGCAAAACCGAGACGCGGTGCCCAGTTGTTTTTATCGCGCGGAATTCCTTGCTGAACACCGACGGCATCCTGCGCCGATTGAATGTCCGTAGCCGAAAGCGTGATGCCCGTCAGCGGATCGCGGAAACCGACCGGTGCGATCGTTTGGGTAAATTCAACGTCGTAACGAATACCATAATTGACCGTTAAACGGCGGTTGATTCGCCAAGAATCCTGCGCGAAAAATGCGATCGGAGTATTTTTAATTTTACTGATCGGGTCGCCGAAACCTTGAATATAGATCGACGGGAAACCCAAACCGTATGATTGAACCGGCGTGAAATCGGGTGCTCCCAAAGCTCCGAAGGCAGAATTGAGCGTCGAAGCCGAAAGCTGTCCGAAATTGAAAAGTCCGGCAAAGTTTAGCTCAAACAAAGCTCTCGGAATTTTGACGAAATTGACATCGCCGCCGAATTTGAACGAATGATCGCCGACGATCCAATTGATATTGTCTTTGATCTGATAACGGGTTTCGGTTCGGTTGACGGGCGAAAAAAGCTCGCGTCCGATGAAAGCCGTGTCGGAAATATTGAAAGCGACCGCATCGTTGTTTTGCGAACGGAAGCTCGTCTGGCGGCGTCCGTAGCTGAACGTGAATTCGTTCAAAACATTTGCACTCAGATTGGAATTAAGTCCGGCAGTTGCCGAATAATCTTTAATATCCGTGATGCCTGTGCGCGAAAAATCGTTCTGTCCGAGCGATTGGTTTTGCGATTCGACCTGAATACCCGAAACTTTGCTCGGATTGTAGCTGAAACGCGCCGTAAATTGATTGGCGGCGTTAAAGCTGTGGTCTCCGCGCAGTGAAAAATAATGTGTTTTGTCACGAATCGGGAAAACTCTTTGCAGGTCGAGCAACGGACGGAAAGCGATCGGATCGCCGTTCGCATTTCTCGTTCCGGCAGGAACCGGCGCACCGGTCAAGAAAAATCTAGGACCGACGACTTGTCCGGCAGGAATCGTGCCGCCTGCGCTGATCAGCGGATTTGTTCCGGTCAAAGCCGTATTGCTGCCGCTCGATGCGAGATAAAGATACTGAACTGCGGCATTGATGAATGTCGGGTTTCCGCTGGCAATCAAGCCTTGCGCCCATTGTGCTTGCGCTGCCGTCAAACGGCTGAATGTTTGCGTAAACGGCAGAATCGGCGCGCCGAGCGTGATCGAAGATGTAAGACCTTGTGCCACATTGGTCGTGAAAAATCCCGATTCACGGCGTTGGCGACCTTCAAAAGCCGCAAAGAAAAATGTTTTGTCTTTGACGAGCGGACCGCCGAGCGTGATGCCGTATTGTCCGCGTGTAAAATCTGGTTTGTCCAGATCGGACGGCGCAAAAGCGTTGCGCGCCTGAATTGCTTTATCGCGGACAAATCCGAAAACATTGCCGTGCAGATCGTTCGTTCCGCGTTTGGTGACGACGTTGACGACACCGCCTGTTGCACGTCCGAATTCAGCCGCGTAAGAGTTTGTCGCAACCTGATATTCCTGAACGGCTTCTTGCCCGACTGTTGTTCTCGCCGCGTTGATCGAGTTATCGGTAAAATCCGCACCGTCAACGTTTACCTGCGTCGAACGTCCGCGCTGACCGCCGACGTTGATGCCTGATGTCGGCGCAGGTCCGATCGGGCGACCGTTGTCGCGTCCGACGGTTGAAAGCGTCAGCGCAAAACCCGTTGCGCTGCGTTCGTTGATCGGCAAATTCTCGATTCGCGCTTGGTCGATCGTGTTTGCAACCGAAGTTTTTCCGACTTCGATCAATTCGACCGAACCGCCGTCAACCGTGACGATAATGTCTTTCGTTCCGATTTCCAACTTGATCGCTAATTGTGCGCTTTGTCCGACCGTTAATTTGACGGGCGAGATAACTGTTTTCTTGAAATTTGCGGCTTCCGCCGAAACTTCGTAGTCGCCCGGCGGCAGACCGATGATTTGATATTCGCCGTCGTTGTTGGCGGTTACGGTGCGCGTGATTCCGGTCGCGGAATTTCTTGCCGTGACGCTTGCGCCGACGACGATCGCGCCGTTCGGATCGGTTACGGCTCCGCTCAGATCAGCCGTGCTGACTTGTGACTGCGCCATTGCCGCGCTTGCGGCGATAAATAAAGTGATTGTCAAAATCAAAAAATTTTCGACAATTGTGCAAAATCGCAAAGGAAATGCTCTCATTAAAATATTAACTCCTTTTTGAACCTAATCTCGTGGCTGTCGGTTTTACGAAGAAAATTCGGACTTTTTTACGGGGATGTGTCGCAAAATTTTCAATCAATTATTCGGAAAAAAAAGCATTTATCCGAGAACTCCAAAATCACTTACCGACAGAATTTTTTAGAATTGATAGCTTTGAAGTTTTTATCGCAAAAAACGCCGAAAGGCAAGCATAAATTCGTGTTTTTTATGTTTCGATTATTTATTTTTATCGAATAGCACGGATTGACGCGTGGCGCGTGCCAAAAATTCCAGCGATTTTTCGCTAAAACTAAGTGTTGAAATGAGTAATTTCGCCAGATTCGGCAAAAAAGCCGCCCGCCGCATCAGAGCGCAAACGCGCAAACGATTTTGAAAATTTTCTTTGTGAGCAAGCTTGTATTTTTCGGCAATTTCAGCAAACGAAAAACGATTTTCCGAAACTATTTCCGCTAAAATTTTCGCGCTTTGCATCGCCATCAGCATTCCGCTTCCCGTGAATGGATCGATAAACGCCGCCGCATCGCCGACCGCAAAAAGATTCGGAGCAGGATTTAATTCTTTGCGACCAAAACTTTCGACCGAAACCGCGAGCCAATCGAAAACGTTTTCCGCATCTTTCATCGTTTCAAAAGCGCGTTTGTTTTCAAAAATTACATCTTCGACGATTTTTTCCGCTTTCCCGCCAAATTCTTTGACGACATCGGCTTTTATCAAAAAACAATGATTCGCCGAACCGTTTTCAACAAAACTCAAACCGCCGTAACCGCCGCGAAAAAAGTAAATCTCGCAGCGACCTTTTTCAAGATTCACGTTTTTGAGATGAGTTTTGAAGCCGACTAAACGATTTCGGATTTGGGATTTGGGATTTCGGATTTTCTCTCCTTTTCTCCTTTTCTCCTCTTCTCCTCTTCTCGCTTTCTCTGCAAGTTTTCCCAGAACATTCGCGCGTCCGGTTGCGTCGATCGTTAAATTTGACGTGATTTCAAAAGTTTCGCCCGATTTGTTTTTCGCTTTTACGCCGCAGACTTTTTTGTCTTCATACAAAATTCCGACGATCTGCGTTTCTTCTAAAACTTTTACGCCCGATCTTTTCGCTTTTTCGATCAAACGAAAATCCATCTCGGCGCGGCTGATGCTGAGAGCGTTTTGCGCTTCGGCGTTGAACCATTTGCTCGAAACGGAAACGTTTTTGCCGTTCGGCGCATAAAAAACGGTTTCGGAAATGCGGTCGCCGCCGATCGCAAACATTTCGTCCAAAACATTCAATTCACGAAAATACGTCAAACACTCGGGCGAAACGAATTCGCCGCACAATTTTTGACGCGGAAATTTATCGCGCTCGACAAGCACGATTTCAAAACCCTTTTCCGCCAGACGAATCGCCAAACTCGCACCAGCCGGACCTGCGCCGACAATAAGAATTTGGGATTTTGGATTTTGGATTTCGGATTTGTTTTTCATTTTCGCGATTAATAAATATTTTACACGTTTATCGAAGAGAATGACATTTTCTTTTCGGGCGCGATTTTGATGATGTTTTGATAAATGAAAATAGAAGCATAATATAAAGATTGAGTTACTTTTTTATCAGCGAAAATGGAGAAATTATGGCATTGGAAACTGAACAAATCGACGAAATCAGAGGTATTGTTTTGATCGGATTGGAACATCTGTTCACGGAAATTACGAATAAATACAATACGAAAGAAAACCACGATATGATGCTTTATTTACTGGACATCGAAAGCGCGTTGAAACAGCGTTTGATGGAAGTCGAAGTTAAGCAAAAAGCCGTGGTGAACTAAAATTCTCAAATCTTTGATTTTATTTTTAACAACTCGAACTTCGAGCTGCACTGGCTTTTTTTGCCTGAAAGTTTGCCGATTTTATAAATAATTACGACTCTATGAAAATTATTCCGCTTTCCGTTCCGACACCGTTTTACGTCGGCGATGTCAATGTTTATCTCATTAAAGAAGACCCGTTGACGATGATCGATGTCGGACCGAAAACTGCCGAAGCGAGTAAAGTTTTGCGGCAAAAATTAAAGGAAAACGGCGTGAATTTTGCAGACGTTCGCCGCATCGTTCTCACGCACGCGCACGAAGATCATTGCGGTTTGGCTAAACAAGTGCGCGACGAAGCGAAAAACGCCGAAATTTTCGTTCACGGCTGGGAAAAAGGTCATCTTTTCGGAAGATTGGCGCGTGAAGAACATCATAAACTAATGCTTCGCGCCGGAGTTCCGAACGAAGTTTTCGAGGAAATGCAGTCGATCTACGGCGAAATTTCTTTGTTGACAGACGCGCTTTCCGACGGCGAATTTACCGAACTGAAAGACGAACAGGATTTGGAATTTGAAAGCGGTTTTTTGAAAGTTTTGCACACGCCGGGACACACGCCGGGTTCGTGTTCGTTTGTCCGCGAAGCCAATCGGACATTGATCTGCGGCGATTGCGTTTTGAAACGAATCACGCCGAATCCGATCGTTTCGCCCGATCCTTTCGACGCGGAGAAACGCTTTAAATCTTTGGCGGAATATTTAGTTTCGCTTGCAAAAATCCGCAGTTATTCGCCGACTTTGGTTTACGGCGGACACGGCGAAGCGATCGTCGATTTTGAAGAGATTTTCAACCGCTATATTCGTGCCATCGACGAACGCCAGCGCAACGTGATTTCGCTGGTTTCAAAAAACGGCATCAACGCTTTCGATCTCGCGCAGAAACTTTTTCCGAAAGCGATCGACAAAGACGTTCACAGATTTTTGGCGATTTCCGAATCGATCGCGCATCTCGATTATGCCGAAACGGAAGGCAAGATCGCGGTCGAACTCAAGAACGGCATTGAAGTTTA
>DAITPE010000332.1:0-6669 GCA_036833775.1 Pyrinomonadaceae bacterium
CGAGATTACGCACGAAA
Source organism: Pyrinomonadaceae bacterium (assembly GCA_036833775.1). Lineage (GTDB taxonomy): Bacteria > Acidobacteriota > Blastocatellia > Pyrinomonadales > Pyrinomonadaceae > JAJQRF01. The sequence goes on from DAITPE010000332.1 coordinate 18, forward strand.
CGCAAAATCTTTTAATCCAAGCGCGCAATAACGGCTCGGCTTTCGCGCAATATATCGCTTGTATTTTGGACGTTCCGGTCGCCATTTTAGAAAAGATCGAAAACAAAATGAACATCAAAGACGGCGGGAAATTTTACCGTCATCGCTTGACGAATCTCAATCAGGAATACGCCGACGAACAGTTCAAAGCAAACTTTCCGTTGCTCAGAAGTATGGTGATGCATTGGAAAATTCCGCTCAATGCGGAGTTTGAATCTTTGCGCGAATCCGAACTTTCGCTCAAATGGCAGCTTTACGCTGACAACGCGCTTCCGAAAGAAGGGAAAATTTCATTAAAGGAAATTGAAATCGTAGATTTGAGAAGAAACCGTCAACAGTTGTAAGATTTAGGTTTATGCGTAGAGCAAAAATACTGGCAACACTCGGACCTGCATCGAACACGCAGGAAACCATCGAAGCAATGATCAAAGCGGGGCTTAACGCCGTCCGCATCAATATGTCGCACGGCAGTTACGACGAACACGGCGCGACGATCAAGCTGGCGAAAGCGGCGGCGAAAAAACTCGATCGTCCGCTCGCGATTCTCGTCGATCTTTCGGGACCGAAGATTCGCACCGGACTTTTGCAGAACGCAAAGCCCGTAATTCTCGAAACGAACGCCGAATTTGTCATTACTTCGCGCGACATCGAAGGAAATGCTTCGGAAGTTTCGACGAATTTTAAGGAAATTCCCAAACTGGTTCAAAAAGACGACCGCATTTTGCTCGACGACGGCGCGATCGAATTGATCGTTAAAAAAGTTACGAAAACCGACGTGACGACGACCGTTGTCAACGGCGGCGTTTTGAGCGAGCGCAAAGGAATCAACTTGCCGAATACGAAGCTTCCGATTCCGTCTTTGACCGATAAAGACCGCAAAGATTTGGAATGGGCGATGACGCAGGATGTCGATTACATCGCGCTTTCGTTCGTGCGCCAAGGCAAAGACTGTAAAGAAGTGCGCGAGATGATCAAAAAGATGAACACGCGCAAATGGGGCAGACCGATGCTCGTCGCGAAGATCGAAAAAGCCGAAGCGATCGAAAATCTCGACGAGATCATCACCGAAACCGACGGTGTGATGGTCGCGCGCGGCGATTTAGGTGTTGAAACCAGCGCGGAACTCGTTCCCGTTTATCAAAAACTCATCATCGAAAAAGCCGTGATGAGCGATAAGTTCGTGATTACCGCAACTCAGATGCTGCAATCGATGGTCGAAAATCCGCGTCCGACCCGCGCCGAAGCTTCCGACGTGGCAAACGCCGTCTGGGATGGAACCGATGCCGTGATGCTTTCGGCGGAAACTGCGGCAGGCGCATATCCGGTCGAATCAGTTGCGACGATGGCACGAATCATCGATTCGGCGGAAACGGTCAAAACGACGAAGTTAAAACGCCCGATCAAATTTTCCGAACCGCCGACGGGCAGAACTTCGCAGGCGATCTGCAAAGCGGCGGCGATGGCGGCACGTGAAATTTTGACCGACAAAGTTGCGGTTTTCACCGAATCGGGTTTGATGGCGCGGCGAATGTCTTCCGTTCGTTCGGGGCTTTCGACCTTTGCGCTGACAAACACGCCCGAAGTCCGCAATCAGCTTGCGCTGATCTGGGGCGTTGAACCGCTTTTTCATCAGCAGATGGACACGACCGAAGCAATGCTTCAAGACGGCGAAAAAACGCTGCTCAAAGCCAAGGTCGTCAAAAAAGGCGACACGCTGGTAATGATGGCGGGAAGATTGTCCGGCTTGGGACTTTCGAGTTCGGTCATCGTTTGGACACTCGGCGAAGAAAAACCGCGCAGATAATTTCTGAAAATTAACAGGGATGACAAGATAAACAAGGATAATTTTAAAAACATCCTGCCCATCCTGTCATCCCTGTTAATTTCTTCTCCGTAAAAACGTCCAGATTCCGCCTAAAACCAACCCGCTCAGAATCCCAATCCACCAATTCATCACGGCAAGCGCGATCGCTTCGCGGGAAATCCATTTATTGATGTCTTGAAAACGCGTGTGTGTGCATCTTGCACCGCGCACGTCTGCTAAACCTGCGTTTTCAAAAATCTGCATCGCGCGTTTTTCGTGAAAGAAACTCGTCACGAGCGCAACGGATTTAAAGTTTTCGCGTTCGCAGATTTCGCGCACACGGTCGGCTTGTTCAGCGGTCGTCATTCCCTGCTTTTCGCGGATAATATCAGTATCGGAAACGCCGTTTTCGATCAAAAACAATCTTCCCGCTTCGGCTTCTTCTGGCGGATTCGTGCCCAGACCGCCCGAAACGATGATCTTTTTCGCAGTTCCGGCTTTATAAAGTTCCGCCGCACGAAGCAGACGATCGCCGAAAACGGGCGAAGGTCTTCCCTTTTCCCAAACCGCCGCACCGAGCACGACGATGCAATCGCTTTTCTCGACCTCGGCAACATTGTTGCTCGCCCGAATCGTCAGAAATTGATAGGAAAAATAAACTAAAAGCGAAATGAAAATGGTAATTACAAAGATTAAAAGTCGCGTGAGCAAAGATTTGAATTTCATAAAACGAGTAAATAATTTTGACCGATTCTATCACTTTCATTCTAAATTTTGGAACCTTTTTTAAACGTCACACTAAGAAAAAAGGATGCAAAATGTTTCTTGCATCCTTTTTTCTTCAACTTGATATATTTTCAACTCGGAAATTTATCCAACACGGCAACTTCGAAATGCATTCCGTCGAGCCGTTTTTGATAATGTCCGCCCCAAAACAGTCCGAAGGAATTGGCGATTGGAACTAGTTTCAGCAGGCTTCCCTTTTTGCCGACCGGCGCGGGCTGTTGTCCGAGCCAGTTTTCGGGCGCATTAATGTCGAATGCCGTTCCCCAACTGTGATTTGAAAGTGACGTTTTACTGCCTCTGACCATACGCGGGTAAAATGCGCCTGCAAAGCTGATAATGAGGTTTTTCAATCCCTGTTTTTCAACTTCATTAAAGAAACCGACGATCTGTTTCTCGGCTTTTTTATGAATGCGTATCTTGCCGTCGGCAGGCGCACCGAGAACGCCGATTAATTGCTTGATCTCAACCTTTTTAATATTGTCGGCAACCCAACTGCCGTGAATGTTAATATCGCCGCTTTTCAGACGAGTGTATTCAAATTCGCCGAACATTGCCTTGACCTGCGCCACTGACGGTGAACCGAAATCGGGGCGAGGCGGATACCAAAGCGAAGCGATGCTGTGTTCAAAGCCTTGCTCTTTCGCTTTCGCAAACGAATTTTGTCCGACAATTCCGTCAGCAGTCAAACCGTTTGCGGTCTGCCATTCGATCGTTGCTTTTTCCGTAGCTGCACCGAAAATGCCGTCGAGCGAACCGCTCAAAAGCCCTTTTTCCAGCAAAAATTTTTGCCATTTGATGATCTCTTGACCGATCATCCCTCTTTTTAAGTTCATTCTTTTTTCTCCTTATTTTTTCGTTGTTTTTGTCCTTGGGCTGCGAGCTTCTGCACGTCTTTCACGCAAAGGCTCGACTAAACGCGTGTTCGGATTGCCGTAATGCTGATATGCACCCCAAGTGGAATCCGAAGGCAATACATTCTTGGTGTGATGCGGCGAAATTACAATGCGCGAATCGCTCAAAGCTTCGCCCAAAGTCATTCCGTTTTCGATGGTTGATTGATAAAAAGTTTGGGCGAATTTGATGGCGTGTTCGTCGCTGACCTGCCAGCCTGCACCGATATAATTTTCGATGCCGCGATCGAAAAACGCTTCGGCGAGTCCGGCAAGCTGTCGATTCGATTCGACGGTCGGAAGTCCGGCAGAAAAGCAAGCGTTGGCAAAAACCAAACGCGGAACGCGCCGCAGACGGAATATCTCGTGTGCCGACAAGATCAGATTTTTCCCGAAAACCCAGCCGCTGTTCGAAGGATCGTCAGCATCGAAAGTGCCGTGTCCGGCAAAATGAATGATGTCGAATTCCTCGTTAAAGATCAGGTTCAGAATCTTCACGATGTCGCATTCTTCCGAACCGATACAGGCTTGAAACTGCAAATCTATTTTGTCGCGCAGATTGGTCTGCATCTGCCGGAAAAATTCTTTCAGCCTGACTCCTTCACGCCTCGCGCCGGAAAGCTGCAATTCGGGTTCGGGCGCAGGGTCGGCGATTATCAAAGCCTTAAACTGTTTATTCATCGCGGGCGCGGCACTCGGCACACTTGCGCGAACCGAGCTGAACTGCCGCGAAATCCGCAGATCGACACCGAAATTCGACGCGGTTCTGCCCGTGCCGCCGAAACAGAGCATTTCCCAAGGCACGACGCTGGCTTCGCGGTTGATGACCAAAACCAATGATTTATCGGTATCGATCACGCTTTGAAAATCTTCGGGCATCAAGATCGAATGAAGCAGTTTGCCGTAGTTTTCCTGTTTATAAACGCTGTTGGAATAGCGTAATTCGTCAACCAATTGTTCGATGATCGCGTCATTAACGGTGATTTCGCGCACCGGAATCGCCGCGTTTGACGTAAATGCCGATAAGCGAAACTTTCCGCGTTCGCGTTTGCTTGTCGGAGTTTCGGCTTTTTCGAGCGTTCTTTCGATCGTCAGCCGCGTCATTCCGGCAAGGTTTTGGCGAAATCCTCTGTCTTTTACCTCGGCAAACATTTCGCCTTCTTCTTTTTCGTGCAGTACGATTTCGAGATTTTCAAATTTGTATTTGCCTGTTTTCGGCGAAGTTTTCTCGATCTCGTCTTTTACTTCTTTGATGATCTTTTCGATATGCGCTTGTCTTCCCGTATGACTTTCCGCCAAAATGACCGATATTTTCTTTATCTTTTCATCATCGGGCAAACGGTCAACCGCATCGCTGATGCCGAGCCAGATGCTGCGGATCGCACGTTCGACCGAGAAAGCATCGATGCTCGCGCCGATCAGAACGGTCGCAAAAGTGTCGTAACCCAATCCCAAAACGCCCAATGCCGCGTTCATCATCAGATAGCGCAAATCTTCGCGGTTGAATCTGCCGAATTCGCCCATTCCGACCACTACCACCGTTTCAACGCTTTCCTTCAAAAGTTTGTTGGCGGATTTGCCGAGCGGAATCGTGAACAATTGTCCGAGGTCTAATCCAAGCATATTGTTTTCAAAACCACGGCTGATGAGATTATTTATTTTGCGGTCAACCGCGCCGCCCGCGCCGCCCGGCGGCACGTTTTGATATTGCCCGACAATGATGACGGGCGAATCGATGGCGGTGATGTCGCCGAAAACGAAACGCATATCGAGTTCCGCCGATTTCGGCTGGCGTTTTTTGCCGAGCGAGATCAGCGAAAGATCGTCGTCAACGTCTTCTTTCCCGCCGAGCAACGAACGAAGCAGGATTTTTTCCGCATCGTAAACGATCGCCTGATCGGGGTTTTCGTCGTTGCGAATCTGTCGCGCCACGGTTTCGAGATGTTCGATCTCGTAATTGATGACAGGCACGGCTTTCGTTCCGCGCGGATTGATGATCATCGGCTTGACGGTCGAAAGTTCGGTGGTCGAACCGTTTCGCAAAATGTCCCTGACCGCTTTCAGAACACGGCGGTTATTGAGCAAACTACCGTGCGCCGTACCTTCGACGTAATAGGTCGTGATGCCTTCGAGCAGTCCGAGCTTGTGCGGCACGGTTCCGTCGCCATCGAGCGTCGAATCGAAATCGAAATCGCCTGTTGTCAAAGGCTTCAAGCCCGAAGGCGTTTCAAAACCGACTCCGGCGATATATGTCATCCGCTGCGTGTCGATCGTCGTTTGGCGCGTGTCAAAGAGGTCTTGGTGAAATTTTGGGATCATCAGCAATTGCCCGTCAAAGGCGACATCGGGAAATTTTTCCCAGATCGGTTTTTCGTAAACTTCGGGATTGACAAGCTTTGACGGGCAAAGCTGGTAAAGACCGGGAAACGAATTAACGACCTGCGTCCAATCGGATTTACTTTGAAAAGGAAGAATGGCGGCGATGTTTTTGATCAGCGAATTTTTCCCCATCAAAGTTTGGATCGCGGCAAACGAACCCGAATTCGGCGTTCCGAGCATCACCAGACGACCGTTCGCCTGCTTCCACAGATCGTTATGCTGACGGACAAAGTTCCGCACGACCAGACCGCCCATCGAATGTGCGACGAAATGGACGGGCTTGGCGGGATCGAAAGTGCCGTCGGCTAGTTTTACGCTGACGAATTCGGCGAGCTTATCCGCCGTATCGCAAACGCTGACGCGCCAATCGTATGGAAACGGCTCGGCTTGCAAAGTTTCGAGTGCGAGCGCGTAATACCAGCCGATCAATCCGGTCGCTTTGACGGCTTCGCCGTTCGTGTTGGTTTTGCCGTCCGACGACAATTTCAGACGCTTCATATCGCCTTTGACCAGCCTCCATAAGCTGACCCAAATGTGATCTTCGTCGCCGTTCGCTTCGACGACGGAGAGATGCGAACCCATAATGCCGGGCAAAAGCACGACATTGCCGAGTTCTTCGCGGGTTTCCTTGGCGCGTTTCGGATCGGCAAGCTCACGCAGTTCGCGGAACTTTTCCTCGCCGAAATATTCGCGCAGCGCGCGTTCCTGCGGCGTGGCTTCGTCGGCGCGGGTCGCGGGCTTCTGCAAAACTCCG
>DAITPE010000333.1:0-6667 GCA_036833775.1 Pyrinomonadaceae bacterium
TCCGAATTTTTTGCAGTTCGAGATATTTTTCGATGTAATTCAGTTCTTTTGAAAGCACGATTTTTTCGCTGCGCGTTTCGTAAACCGTGTAGCGCAAAATGTCGGAAAATTTGTTGAGATAATTTGAAGCTTTTGCCGCGTCTTTTGAAATTAAAACGTCGATATTGTTGATCGTATTGAATAAAAAATGCGGATTTATCTGCGATTTTATGAGCGCGATTTCGGTTTGATAATTCTTTTGCGCGAGTTCTTCCTTTAATTTCGTTTCTTCAAACCACGAAACAAAACCTTTGATCACGAGCGCAATTCCGCCGTGAATCGCCGCGATCAAAAACATCGTCGTAAACAGCGAAAAAAATTCCGAACTTTGATTAAAGATCGGCTGACCGAAACCGAAAATCAACGCTGAAAGCAGAACGCTGAAAAACGCCGTGAGCAAACAGACCGAAATTCCGAAAATCGTCAGCAGAAAATATCTTTTCTTTGCCAGAAATCTTGTAAATAACAGAAAATAAAAGCCGTAAAAGGCAAAAAGTTGCGGAACGAGACAAAGAACGATAAGCGGAAAAATCGTCTGAAAACTAAAATTTCTCTTGATCTGTAAATTAGCGAGCGCAAAAATTAACATTAAAAGCAGAAAATAAATGAGCCAATAACCACAATGCAGAAAAATTGTGAAAGTTTTTTTCATCCGAATTTATTTTAGCCTTTTTCCTTTTTCAATAAATAAAGCACATATCCGGCGGCAATAAAAACGGCAAAATAAATTATCGAAAGCATTTGCAGATTGACGGGCAAAACGCGTTTGAAATGTCCTTCCATAATCATAAATTCAATTCCGCTATGAACATACGGGAAAATAAAACTGTATTCCCACGAAAGCAGTCCGATTCCTAAAATCCAAATCACAAAACCTGCGCCGATCGGCACGAGAAAGTTTTTAAATTGGAGACTTATCAAATATTGCAAAGCCAAAATCGGCAGACATTCGACAAAAAACACGAGATTTTTTTGCAGAAAATATTCAAAAGGAATCGGCGCGGACGGATATGGAACATTGCTCAAAACCATCGATGGAACTATTGCCGAAAGATACATTCCGAGATTAAAAAGCACGAAAACTTCGATCATCATCACAAAAATCACGGCTAGTTTAGCGAAAAATATCGTCGTATAACTTTGCGGCGTCGTGTGTAGCTGTTTCCAAGCGTTGTTTTTATATTCGATCTGCGTAATTAATCCAGTTGCCAAAATTATCCCGACCGGCAACATCAAAACCGTCATCGATTCCCAAGATTGATTCCACAAACGAACCCAGAAATCGTCCATCACGTTGATTTCAGGCAGTTTGGCGCGATTTTTGAAACGGCTTAAAAGAATTATCAAAGGCGTAAAAAACGCGCCGACGACAACCAGCCACGAAGCCAAACTTCTTTTCTTTTTGAGCCATTCGCTCTGAAAACTTTTGATAAATTTCATAAAATTTAATTTTTAATAACGTCGAAAAAGATTTGTTCGAGATCGCTTTTTACCGCTTCGATCGCGTAAACATCGATGCGGCTGTAAACCATTTGTTCATTGATACGCGCGATCGTTTCTTTTTCGATCAGCGGAATAAAAATCTTTTCATTTTCGGTTTTACAAGCGATTTTGTTTTTCTCGAAAACTTCCAAAGCCTTATTCTTATCGCTCGTTTGAAACGAAATGTAGGAAGATTGTTTTTGTTTGCTGACGAGCTCGGAAAGCGTTCCCTGAAATAAAAGTTTGCTGTGATTGATGATGCCGACGTGTGTGACGAGTTTCTCGATCTCGGACAAAATATGACTGGAAATCAAAATCGAAATTCCTTGCTTTTTTGCCAAATCTTTCAAAAGTTCGCGGATTTCGATAATTCCGTTCGGGTCTAAACCGTTGGTCGGTTCGTCAAAAATCAACAAAGACGGATGATTGAGAAGTGCGATGGCAATGCTCAAACGCTGTTTCATTCCGAGCGAAAATTGGCTCGCTTTTTTGCTTCCGGTATTTGCCAATCCGACCAGATTCAAAACTTCCGCGATCCTGTTTTTCGGGCAATCGTAAACTTTCTGCAAAATGCGTAAATTTTCGGTCGCCGTTAAATGCCCGTAAATCGAAGGACTTTCGATCATCGCACCGATCTTTTTCAAAGTTTCGACGCGGTTTCGTTCGATCGGTTTACCGAAAACGAGAATTTCGCCTTGCTGTTTTTTCAGCAAACCTAAGATCAATTTCAAGGTCGTCGTTTTTCCCGCGCCGTTCGGTCCCAAAAATCCGTAAATGCTTCCCGTTTGAACGTGCAGATTGATGTTGTCCAAAGCAGTTTCGTCAGCCGAAAATTTGTGCGTCAATCCAATCGTTTCGATACAATTTTGCTTCATCGAAATAAAGCATAAAACCGAATTGCCGAGAATGATAATCAAACGTAATACTATTATGCAAAACACCGAAATCGTTCTGCGAAACGTAGATTTTTGTCGGCAAAATACGAGAAAATGAGTTAAAGTAGTTAAATATAGAAATCTAAAAAACAGAGAAAGTGAAAGGAGTTTGAATGAAAATTGCAAATCGTTATTTTATTTGGTGTTTTTTGAGTTTATTTATCTTTTCAACTTATGTAAATGCTCAAGAAAAAACTTTCAATGAATCTGTTTTAAGCGAAAAGGGAAAACAGGCATATTTGAATTTGCTGAAGGTCGAGCTTTACGCTGTCGGCGGAATCGGTTATGGCGGCGAAACTTCGAATGGAGTAATATTTTTCGATGTATTGCTCGAAGAAAAAGAAGCAATTTCGGCGTTCAAAAATCTCGTCAATAAAGGCACGATCGAAGGCGCGACTTATGGCTTACTAGGTTTGAAAATGCTCGATTGCGATTGTTTTTCGTTTGAAGTCGAAAAGTTCAAAACAGAAAGATTATCCGAGAAAAATAAAGAAGTCTTTTCATTTCAAGCAGGTTGTTCGTGGTTTGAAGGAAAAACGGCAAATGATAAAAAAATATTTTTTGATTTATATCTTTCGGAAGGTCTTGAAAAGGAAGCAAAATTAAAAAATCAGCAAAAAATTAATAGGGCTTTATATAATAAGCAAAAAGCGAATTAATAATTACATTCAATTTTGTTCCGATTCGGAAAATTTATTGTGATTTGCAAAAAAACACTAGGAAAAACTTCTAATTTTGTGTATATTAACAAAATGAATGAACATTCACTCATTTCTTAGGTGAAGAGTAAAAAGCGGAGAAAATTATGAAAGAAGCAGTTATTGTTTCAGCCGTGCGGACGGCTGTCGGAAAGGCACCAAAGGGAACTTTGAAAAATACGCGTCCCGACGATCTCGGCGCGGCGGCGATTCGTGAAGCGGTCAAGCGCGTCGAAAATCTGGATTTGTCGCAGATTGACGACGTGATTATGGGCTGTGCGTTTCCCGAAGCCGAGCAGGGAATGAACGTGGCGCGGACTTCGGCGATCGAAGCCGGATTGCCCGTCGAAGTTTCGGCGATGACGGTAAATCGTTATTGTTCAAGCGGTTTGCAAACGATCGCGCTCGCGGCTGATCGCATCAAATCGGGCGGCGCGGAAATCATCGTCGCGGGCGGTCTTGAAACGATGTCGATGATTCCGATGGGCGGAAATGTCGTGCGTCCGAATCCGCGCATTGTCGATTCGTATCCCGATTATTATTTGAATATGGGGTTGACGGCGGAAAACTTGGCGCGAAAATACGAAATCACACGTGAACAAGCCGACGAATTTTCGCTTGGGTCGCATCAAAAAGCAGCGGCGGCAATTCAGGGCGGAAAGTTCAAAGACGAGATCGTGCCGATGACGGTTTTCGTTGACGAATTTGACGAAAAAGGTCGTGTGCGCCGTAAGGAAGTCGTTTTCGACACGGACGAAGGCGTTCGTTACGATGCTTCGATCGAAGGTTTTGCGAAGCTGAAACCCGTTTTTCACGTCAAAGGAACGGTCACGGCGGGAAATTCTTCGCAGATGTCGGACGGAGCGGCGGCGGCGGTGATTATGTCTTTGGACAAAGCAAACGAATTGGGATTGAAACCGTTGGCGCGTTTAGTTTCGTTTGCAACGGCGGGTTGTCTGCCCGAAGAAATGGGCATCGGTCCGGTTTACGCGATTCCGAAAGCCTTGAAAATGGCAGGTTTGACGCTCGATCAGATCGATGTCATCGAACTCAACGAAGCCTTTGCGGCACAAGGACTTTCGGTGATGAAAGTTCTCGAAATGAATCCCGCCAAAGTAAACGTCAACGGCGGCGCGGTCGCGCTCGGACATCCTCTGGGCTGTACCGGCGCGAAACTTACCGCAACCGTTTTACAGGAACTCAAACGCACCGGCGGACGCTACGGAATGGTCACAATGTGCGTCGGGGGCGGCATGGGCGCGGCGGGCATTTTTGAAAGAATGGATTAATTAAAACTTCAAAAATTATGCCAAAACGCGATCTGATTTCGCTTATAAAACAGCAAAAGAGGCGTTCGGAAAATTCCCGACGCCTCTTTTTATTAAAAACCGTCCAAAGAGAGCGGTTTGTCCGATCACGGTAAAGCCGTAATCGTTGAATTTGTTAAAGTATAAGCAGAATTTCCTGCCCCGTTTACCGCTCTGATTCGGTAACGATAGGTTGTTCCGGCGGTCAATCCCGAATCCTGATAGGTGGTCGCCGTTCTGGAAACTGCCGTTGAAACATTTGTCCAGTTCGTGCTGGTGCTCGTGCATGTTGCCGTCGTGCCCGTGCAGCGTTGAACCTGAAAATTCGTCACATTGTTAGCCGAAGAAGACCATGACAGATTGGCAAGCCTTCCGGCGGCGGCGGCGGCGGTCAATGCGGTCGGTGCCGTCGGAGCTGCCACGGTTATCGTAATCACGTTTGAATAGGTAGCTCCGGCACCATTTATTGCACCGATTCGATAGCGGTTAATCGTTCCGGCGGGCACTCCCGTATCGGTAAAAGTAATCGTATTCGGTGCTACACCTCCACCCGCGACAGTAGTGTAATTCGTGCAAGCAGAACCCGTACAGCGTTGGACAAGGAAAGTACCTTCATTAGAAGAATTATCCGTCCAATCGAGTTTTACCGAAGTAGTTGATAAAACCGTTCCAACCAAGTTGCTCGGAGCCGTCGGCAATATTAATTCGGAAGCCGTTATTCTGTCAAAGTTGGCAACTATGCAGCCGCAGCCATCCGGTGAATTCGTATCTAATACGAGCCGAAGAATCTTACCATTGCCAGCAGTTAAACTCATTGTCGTCGTTACTTCTGCAAATGCGCCCCAGTTTCCTGTCGAAAGTGCCGTCAACTGAGATGACGAAACACAGTTAGTTACGCCTGTGCCGTTTGCATTGCAAACTTCCAAATGAAACTTACCGTTAACGAATTCGGAAGCGTATCTGACGGAAAACTGGTAATTTCCCGTTGACGGAACGTTGACCGTATATTCGAGCCATTCGCCTGCACTTGCTTCAAACACGGCAAAACCGTTGCTCGCAGTCGGTCTTGCTTGAATGCTCACATTTTCAATCGGGCTTGAACGATAAGCACTGCTTCGCGTCGGATTAACGGTCGTATCGTTGTAAGCAACGCCTTGTCCGCCATTATCGAAATTTTCAACTTCGATCTGTGTTGCCAAAGTCAAATTGCTTGCTCTGGCTGAATAAGGTGTTTGAGTCCCCGTCGCGCAACTTGTTGCTAAACCTGAAGCGGTACAGAAGGTTCTTAAATCCAAAGTCGCAATATCCGCACCGATATTTATCTGACCCTGATAACAGGCTCCGTTTCCCGTCAGACGATAATTTCCGCCTGCAAGGTCTAAAAAACCGACTGCATTAAATCCAACAGCCGCATCGCAGTTGTTAGCCGGAGGCGTGATTAAAGGGTTAGTGTTGTATCTGACAAAGATGTTATTGCTGACATTCCATTGTCCGTTCGGAGTACAAGGATCGGCATTACCGGTTCCGCCAGTTCCCCAATTTAATGCACAGCGTCCCCAACCGTAACTGCTGAAAATTTGATAATCGGTTCCCATCCCGACGATCGAATTGGTCAAATTGATTCGGTAATCGCTCGGTCTGGCAATAAAGGCTAATCTTCCGGTCGCCAGATTCGTGTCGATTTGAGTGATACGGTCAAAAGACGCGTCTTCCACGCCGTTCGTGATGAATAATCTTCTCTGGTAATCGACCTCATTAAATTTATCGAACAGCATATTTTTGAATTTAATGTTGATCGATTTCCTTGTGTCGTAATCACTTACATTTGTTCCGTTGGCGTTAGCAAGAAGAACGCCCGAAGGTATATTGATGACTTTATTATTCTCGAAAATAATATCTTCATTTACCGACCACGGACTGTTTACTTCCGAAATAGAATTTATATTGATCGCATTCGGCTGTCCGCCATCCGCACCGAGCCAGTGATTTTCAAAAATGTTTCCTTCCAAATATATCCTTCTTCCGATCTTGAACTCGATCAAGTTTTTGATGTTGTAAAGCGGTGTCGGATTAGGTTTCCATGCGGTTCTTTTAAAGAAATAGCAGCGGCGTATTTCCACATTGGTCGGAATTCCGCCGTCGACCGAAACGTTATCGCCGCCGTATAAAATATTTTCACTCGATGCTTCGATATAAGAGTCTAGGT
>DAITPE010000334.1:0-6647 GCA_036833775.1 Pyrinomonadaceae bacterium
GCCTTTTCCGCATTGCCGAAACTCGCGCCGAAAAAATTTCCTTCGATGTCGCCGAGCCGATCGTAAGCAGCAGCAAGTTCGGTTTGCAGAGCGATGTCATCACTGCTTTCGACGGCTAATTTGTCGAGATATTCCGCCGCGTCTTTGACCATTCTTTGACGCAGATCGGTCGAACCCGGAAGTTTTTCAACGCTGTCGTGATAATCAAAAATGACGGCATTCGCCAATTGGCGAACATCGTTGAAACGCTGTTCGGCGCGAGCGCGTTCGCGTCGGGCGACGATCGCTTGCCACGTTGCGACGGAAATTCCGCCGACGAGCGACAACAAAACGAGCGCGGCGGCGAAAACTCCGATACGATGCCGCCGAACATATTTGCCGAAACGATATTTTAAGGTTTGCTGACGCGCCAAAACCGGTAAACCGTTTAGAAATCTTAAAATATCGTCGGAAAACTGCCGCGCCGAATCATAACGCTCCGACGGCTCTTTCCGCAGAGCTTTCAAAATTATGTTATCTAAATCTCCAACCAGTAATTTGGGGTTTGTTCTTTGTCCTTCGTTTTTTGTCCTTTGTCCTTCCTCCTTTGTCAGTTGTCCTTTGTTTTGCAATGTCGCGTTTTCGCCGGCAAACGAAGGACGAATGACGACGGACGAAGGAAGTTTCGGTTCGGTTTCGCAAACGCTTTTGATGATTTCGTCGAACGATTTGCCTTTGGTTTCAAACGGACGATGACCGCTTAAAAGTTCGTAAAGAATCACGCCCAAAGAGTAAATATCCGATGAGGTCGTAATGTTTTTTCCCGTGATCTGTTCGGGCGAAGCGTATTCGGGTGTGAGCATTTTCGCCTGCGTCGCAGTCGCTTCGTCGTCTTCGTCGGACAAAAGTTTGGCAATACCGAAATCGAGCAGTTTCGGTGTTCCGTCTGCCGTCACGAAAATGTTCGAAGGTTTTAAGTCGCGGTGAATGATGAGATTTTTGTGTGCTTCGTCAACCGCCGCGCAGATTTGACGAAAAATTTCCAGACGTTGTTCGAGCGAAACGTCTTTTATGCTGCAAAATTGCTTGAGCGGAAAACCTTCGATGTATTCCATCACGAAAAACGGCAAACCTTCTTTCGAGATTCCGCCGTCGAGAAGCTGTGCGATGTTCGGATGTTTCAAGGTCGAAAGTATTCTGCGCTCGCGGGCAAAGCGTTTGAGAATTGCTTCGCTGTCCATTCCGCGTTTGATGATCTTGAGCGCGACCTTTTGTTTGAAATCGGAATGCAGGCGTTCGGCAAGATAAACCGCGCCCATTCCGCCTGCGCCGATTCTTTCCAAGATCAAATAATCTTCGATCTGCTTGCCGATAAAAACATCTTCGGTGTCGTCTTCGGCAAAACCCCGTTCAACGGCGATCGGCTTTTCAATAAAATCTTCGGCTCGTTCGTGTGCCGCGATGAGCTTTTCGACCGCCGTGCGAATTTCAATATCGGATTCTTGTGCCAAAAAATCGCGTCGTTTTTCGGCAGATAATTCGATCGCCGCCGACATAAGTTGTTTAATATTTTGCCATTTCGCCGCGTCCATAGATTTTTCAATACACTACGCGAAAATTGATCTGAAAAAGGCTCAAAATCGGTTTCAAATTTTCAGTCAGCGGTTTTGAGTTGAAACTTTAAATCTTTTATCAGCCGTTTATTTTTTGGTAAAGCCACGCCCGCGCGATCATCCATTCGCGCTTAACGGTCGCCGGTGAAATCTTTAAAACTTCCGCCGTTTCTTCGATCGTCAAACCCGCAAAATAACGAAGTTCGACGATTCGGCATTGCCGTAAATCGAAAGTTTCAAGCTCGCTCATAGCTTCATCGATTTCGAGCAGATTTTGATTCTGTTCGGCGGAAATCGTCAAAGCTTCATCCAAGGAAACTTTTTCCGCGCTGCGTTTGACGGTTTTTCTTTGCCGCGCCGCATCGATCAAGATTCGCCGCATCGCTTGTGCCGCGATCGCAAAAAATTGCCCGCGATTTTCCCAATCGACCTTTTTTTGATCGGTGAGTTTGAAATAAGCTTCGTGCACGAGTTCGGTCGTTTGAATTGAAACGGCGTGTTCGCGCAGAAGAAAACTGCCCGCAAGCCGCCGCAGTTCGTTGTAAACGATCGGCAAAAGTTTGTCTAAAGCCGCCCGATTCTCATCGCCGCTAAGCTCCTGCAATAAAAGCGTTACTTCGTTCGCCATAAAACTTTGAGCCGATTTTAGCATAAATTTCGCGTAGTGGCTCAAAAGGAGAATTTTGTATGAAATTGAAAGTTGTAATTTTAACGGGTTTTATCTTCCTGTTTTTAACATCCGGCGCAGTTTTCGGCGCAACCTTTACGGTGACGAAAACCGCCGACACGAACGATGGCGTGTGTGATGCCGATTGTTCTTTCAGAGAAGCGGTCGCGCGAGTCAACGCCAATATTCCGGGCGGCATCACGCACCGCATCGAATTTTCCACGCTTTTCAATACGCCGCAGACAATTTTTCTCGGCTCATCGGTTCGCCTCAATTTCAATACAAAAGTCGAAATTATCGGTCGCGGCAATCACGCAACGACTTTCACGAGCTTCGGTGTCAACAACGGCGGAGTGCTGGAAATCAACTCCAATTTTGCGCGAATTATTAATCTCCGATTTGCGAATTCTCAAAATCCCGATTTTCAGGGCGGCGCGATTACCGGAAACGACGGCGGCGAATTGATTATTGAAAAATGCGTTTTTGAAAATAATGAGGCGAGCGGCGGCGGCGCAATCTATGTGACCGCATTTTCGGTTTTTACGATCAAAGATTCGACATTTCGCAATAATCAAGCCATCGACAACGGCGGCGCGATTTTTGCCGACAACTACGACCAAACCATTACGAGTTCGACTTTTTCGGGCAATCAATCCGCCAACGGCTCGGCTGTTTTTTTGAGCGGTGTCGGCTTTGCCACGACTTCCGAAATAACGAATTCGACCTTTTCGGGAAACACTTCGACAAGCGGTTCGACCATCGTTCACGCTTTTAATTCGGGCGTTGCGAATTTCAAACACATCACCGTTGCCAACAACACAGCGACCGCCGAAGCCGTTTACAACATTGCGTCCGCCAGTCAAACAAATCTGGCAAATTCGATCGTTTCGCTCAATTCATCCGGCAATATAAACATTTCCGTCACGCAAAACGCGTCGAATCTGATCGGCGGAAATCCGTTGCTCGGCGCATTGGCGAACAACGGCGGCGAAACCCAAACGCTCGCATTGCTCACGGGCAGTCCGGCGATCGATGCGGGAAGTTCGGTGAGCGGAATCACGACCGATCAACGCGGCGCGGTGCGCCCGAATGGAACGAATCCCGATTTCGGAGCGTTTGAATCCGGTATCGCAGTTACGTCTGCCAACACACCGACAGGCGCAAATGTCAACGCTTCGCTCGGCACAGTTTCCGTTACTTTTTCGGGCGTGACGCAAGCCGGAACGACGACGCAGATTCCGATCTCGCCGACGGGAACGCCGCCGAACGGTTACAGTTTCGGCGCAGGTTTTCCGGCGTTTCAAATTTCGACGACGGCGCAATATACGTCGCCGATCACGATTTGTCTGACAGTTCCTTTGAGTGTTCCGCTCGCAACCTTTAACACGCTCGAAATTCTGCATTTTGAAAACGGAAGTTGGGTTGCGCTTTTGCCGACGACGCGCGATGTGCCGACTTATACGATCTGTGCGCCGACCAATTCGCTGTCGCCATTTGCCGCCGCGCAAAATCTGAATCCGACGGCAGCGAATGTTGAAATTTCGGGTAGAGTTTTTTCCGAAAACGGTGTCGGCGCAGCGCGGGCGAAAATTTTTCTGACCGATCAAAACGGCGTTGTCAAAACTGCAATAACAAATAGCTTCGGCGTTTATCGCTTCGACGAAATTCCGCTCGGAACTTATACGATCAATGTTTCGGCAAAACAAACCGTTTACAGCGTTCAAGTTTTGAACGTCAATGAATCAATGCAAAATCTGGATTTTTATCCGATAAATTTAAGGAGCAAATAAAAAATGAAAAAATTACTATTGTTAATGTTAATTTGTGCAAGCGTGCAAGGCATTTCGGCACAGCGAAAAGTAAATATCGAAGGCGAAAAACAGCGCAAGGAAATCATTTCCGAAGAACGCCGCACGGCTTTGTCGGAAATGCTCGAAAGAAAATCGAAAGATACGATCGACACGGAATCTTTGCTTTCCGTAACGGATGTCGGCGAGCCTGATTCGTTCGGCAAAAACGCCAAATTTCTCGGCACGGCAACGAGCGGATTCGTTTATATTTATTACAGTTGCGATCCGGCGGTTTTGTTGGCTGAACTCGATTTAACGCTCGGCGCAGATGACCGCTGTCTTGCTTTGCCAACGCCCGGACAAAGCGTGAACGCGACCTTTAACGACATCGGCAGAATCAAAATTCCGAAAAATTCGGCTGACAATGTGATTTATTTTATCCAATCGAATCTCGTTAATTACGATTTGACCAATCCTAATTCAAACACGGTTTTTTCAAACTTTTCGTATTCGCCGACATACACGATCGAAAGCGACGCGCTGAACGATCCGGCGGCGATCGATCCGACGACGGGTTTACCGATGAACGGTTCTTTTACGACCGGAGTCGGAGGTTCGCAATTCGTTTCCAAAACTTTTGCAGGTGGAGGCTTTGAAACCATCTTAGACCGTTTTTCAAGTTCGGCAACGCGCGGCTTTGCACGGAGTTATTTTGCCGATCTCGGCTTGCCGCAAAATGTCATCAACAAACTTTACAACAAACCGATGACGATCAAACTTAATCTGCGCGTCAGAGCGAATTTTGTTACGTTCGGACAATTCGGCTACAGCGTTAGATTTTTAGGAAACTAAAACGAATTAAGTTCAATGATTTTTGGAGCGGGCTTTCGAGTCCGCTTTTTTATGCTTTAAAAGAAAAAAAGCTGTGACAGCCAATCACAGCTTCGGAGAAGGGTAAAATTTTATTTGCCAAAATAAAGTTTATAACCCGTTCAATTTTCCCGCCCGCCATTGCGGAAAAACTGAATGTAATAGAGTTATCGCCCGTGTTGCGAAAAAGTTTCCTGTTTTTTTCAAGCTTGTGAAACTTTTTCCGCAATACGCGTTAAAACTTCGCTGTTCCAGCGCAAACTTGCGAGTGCGAGTTCGTGAATTTGCTCGAAAAACTCGGCATCGTCGAGTTTTTCGGTAAAATCACGCTGCAAATAAAGCGCAAAAGTTTCGCTGTCGTAAACGATTCTGCCGCCGCCGTTTTCCGTTTCGCCTTCAGCAAAAGCCGCGTCGAGAATCTCGTCGCGCGGTTCGCGGCGGAAACGATAGATCAACGCTTCGCTCGATAAAACGCCGTCCGCGTCGTCGTATTCAAAACCGATGACGGCTTCGCCGATGCGCGCCTTCGCAAAATCCTTGCCGTCAAAAAAAGAGGCTTTTTCACCTAAACGGGAGAAAAAAGCCTCGATCATCTGCTTCGCTTCTTGTTTTGTCATCAAAATTTATCTACCGAAATTTCCCTGCCGCGCTTCGTCGAACGGAACGCGTTCGGGCAAATAAAATTCTTCGAAACCGTGGGAAACGAGCGGTTTTCCTTCGCGGAAATAATGCGTTTGCGCGTCGCGCCCCGCGTGTGCAAACGGATTCAGCCACGAACGAAGTCCGAAAGCCTGCGGCACACCGTCGTTTCGATTTACGTAATGAACATACTGCGGACCGTCGGGAAAACGTCTGGACGCGCCGCCGAATGTTTCAACTTTAACATTATTCAGCAGATTTTCCGCCTGCGAACGCGACATTCCGTCTTCGAGCATCAACCGATTTTTCACATCTTCCAAAGCGCGGCTCGTAATGATCGCGCCTTGCGAATGCGCCATCAGATGCACGTCGCGTCCCGCGCGAAGTTCGTTGTAAACCGAGTCGGCAAGCGTATCGACCGCCGGATTTGTGCCGATGTCGAGCTTGTCGCCGAGACTCTGAAAAATATCCGCGACCGAACTGCTTGTTGCATTGTGAACGCCGATCACGCGCGAACCCGTATTGTCGGCGATCGCCTGCAAACTGTTTGCTTGTCCGCCGACATCGGTGCGGATTCCGTTGACATAGATCAGCGTTTCATTATTGGTCACGCCATTGCGCGGTGTAACGGCTGGAACATCGCTCAATGGCGTGTTGGGAGAAAAAGTTTGCCCGTCTGCGCCGACAAAATGCCCGTCGAAAGCCGTGTCGGGAACTTCTTCGGTGCGCGATTGCGTCCGCAAAGTCAAAGGATTCAGCGCAGTCGAAAGTCCCGTGCGCGATGCATAAACATCGTTCAGACTTTCGCTGCCGCTTCTGAAAATCTCCGTCGGCGGATTTTCTATTTTCGGTTCGATCGGCGGTTTTACGGTTTCGTTTTTATCGAAATAATAATTTTGCCGAATATCCAATCGCGCCGCATTCGTATTCACTTCCAAACCCATCGTTTTTTCTCCTCGAAAATGTTTTGTATTGGAATTATCGGAAGTTTCGCGCAATTGTTTCCTGATTTATTTAAGGAAACTCTTTTCATATTTTACCGATAATTTAAACAGGAAAATTCGGCGCGAAATTTAAGACGACCGAAAA
>DAITPE010000335.1:0-6642 GCA_036833775.1 Pyrinomonadaceae bacterium
GATCTGATTGATCGCCGTAACTTCGCTTTCGCAAGAGTTTCGGCAAGCCAAACCGTTCGTCATATCGACCGCACATTCCGTGCAAATACCTCGATTGCAGTTCTTACAAATCCCGACCGCATCCGTTGAGTTGTGATAAAAACATTTCATAAAAATAAAAAATCGGCGTTCAATTTTACAACTGACCACTTAAAATTGGTTTAGATTTGTTAAATCAAGAGCACGCCCAACCGAATGCCAATTGCTCTTTATGCTCTTCGCATTGAGTTAGGTGTCCGCATCCGACATCGCCGAAAGAATAGGGAATATTATCTTCCGAATCGATTTGAAAGAGCAGACGCATTCGTTTACCGCAAATCGGGCAATCGGGATACTCGATGCTTTGAATCCACATCGGATAACCCGATAATTTATCTCCGCCGTGCGGATAGCCATCTTCGTTTACTTTATCCCATTGTTCTTCGGTCAAACCGATGTGCAGTAAATCTTCGCCTTCTTCCCAGTTCGGAAAATCTTCCATTTCCTGCCAGCCTGTAATGGTTTTTGGCGGAAATGAACCGCTGAAAGAATTTTCCTTGGGATTTGTAAGATTTTCAGGTTTTAAAATTCGGATCAAAACGCTTTTTGCGAACGGGAAATATGCTTCACAATCACTTTCGCATAACGGTTCACTGTTCGTGCAGTAAAAAAACTGCAAAAGTCCGTGACCGAATTTGTCGCCGAGTTTTTCGGGAAGTTTTTCGAGATCGAGTTGTAGAAACAACTGCAAAGGATTATTGCAGTTCGGGCAAACGGGATAATCTTCATCCTGTTTAATAAAAGGTGTTCCGGCAAATTTGGAGTCAATCGGTAAACCGTTACCGTCTTGAACGATCGGTTTCCAAGCACTACGCTTAAATTCTTGCAGTTCGGGTGGAATATTCATTGTAAGTTTATAAAAAAAGGCGGATATTTAATCCGCCTTTCGAGTTTACATGTGAATCGTCAGATCGTGAACGCCTTCGGCAGCTTCCATCATTGATTCGGAAACGGTCGGGTGCGCGTGGATCGTGTTGGCGATCGATTCGGCGGTTGCTTCGTGCGACATGGCGACGCAGGCTTCGGCTAATAATTCGGTCGCGTGCGGTCCGATCAGGTGAACGCCGAGAACTTCGTCGTATTTTTTATCGGAAACGATCTTGATAAATCCGTCCGTTTCGCCCAGAATACGCGCTTTGCCCGATGCCGAAAAAGGGAATTTGCCGACTTTTACGTCGTAGCCTTCTTCTTTCGCTTTCGCTTCGGTCAAGCCGACAGATGCAACTTCGGGGTCGCAATACGTGCAGTTCGGAACAAGGCGGTGATTGATCGGTTCGACGTGGCGACCCGCAATTCTTTCGACGACGAGACAGCCTTCTTTACTTGCCAAGTGAGCAAGCCAAGCCGTATCGATCACGTCGCCGATCGCAAAGACGTTCGGCTCGTCGGTTTCGCAATATTCGTTTACTTTAATTGTGCCGCGCGGATTGACGACGACTTTTGTGTTTTCAAGTCCGAGTTTTTCAAGGTAAGGCATTCTGCCGATCGCAACTAAAAGCATTTCAGCTTCCAAGGATACGTCTTTGCCTTTCGCGTCCTTACCCGAAACTTTGACCGAAGTTTTCGTTTTTTCGAGCTTGTCCATTTTTACGCCCGTCAAACATTTTATCTTGCGTTTTTTGAAACTTCGCTCTAATTCTTTGGAAACTTCCGCGTCTTCCAAAGGCACGATTCTGTCCATCAATTCGACAACCGTCGTGTCGCAGCCGAAACGCGAATAAACGCTTGCAAACTCAACGCCGACCGCGCCCGAACCCAAAACGACCATCGATTTCGGAACGTGATTTAATTCCAAGATTTGGTCGGAATTGACGACTTGTTTGCCGTCAACTTCAAAACCCGGAATCGGACGCACGACCGAACCCGTTGCGATGATGATGTTTTTCGCTTCGACGGTTTCTTTCTTGCCGTCTTCATACGCGACTTCGACCTTGCCTTTGCCGGAAATCTTGCCGAAGCCGTTGAAAACCGTGACTTTGTTCTTTTTCATCAAATACGAAACGCCCGCCGAGTTTTTCGACACAACGCCCGCTTTGTATTCCTGAACCTTTTCAAAATCGTAAGACAATCCTTCGACCTTCAAACCGAACTGCTCGAAATGTCCCGCCTTTTCGTAAAGATGCGCCGCGTTCAATAAAGCCTTCGTCGGAATACAGCCGCGCAAACCGCAAGTGCCGCCCAAACGCGCATCTTTTTCCTTTTCGATCAAAGCGACCTTTAAACCAACCTGCGAGCCGCGAATGGCGGCAACATAACCGCCCGGACCCGAACCGATAATCACTACATCAAATTGTTCTGCCAATGTTTTAACCTCGTGTATTAAAAAATTATAAAATAGCGAAACTTCTATTATAGAAAGTTAATCGGTTTCCCGCTAGTTTGGCTAAAAAGTTTGCGTAAAAGAAAAGCGTCGGCAAAATTTCCGACGCTTTTCTCTTTGTTTATTTGAATATTTTACATCTGCAAAATTCCCATAAATTCCTTCATCAGATTCTGCATCTTGGTAACCTTTGCCTGATCCGTCGCGATCTTCATCGTGCCTTTCATCACGGCTTTCTGCAAAGTTTCACCGTGCTTTTTGAAATCGTCTTCCATTTTTTTCTTGGTTGCTTCGCTTACTTGAAATCCGCGCGCGTCCTTTAAACTCGCCCATTTCGATTTCAACGATTCTTTTTTTCCGTCGAAAACCGTCTGTGCACCGTCCACGTCGCCGTCTTCGATCTTTTTGGACATTTCGTTCGTGACGTTTTCAAATTCAGCCATAAATGTATTGATTTCCGCATCTTTACTGCATCCGACCAAACTCAGACAGAAAACCGCCGCCAAGAACAATACCGATAATTTTTTCATTTTTTTAGTCTCCTAATAGTTGTTTGTTTTGTAAAACTTAATCGATGAAGGAACGGCTTATCATAAATCTTTTTGCAGAAAATAATCAAAATAAAATGCCGGATGCGAAAAAAGCGGCTGAATATTTTCAGCCGCTTTTACTTAAAAATAATTAAACTAAAGACTTATCGCCTGACCGTATTGGCGATCGCATTGACCAGATTTTTTATCTTTTCTTCGTCTTCGGGCTTCTTTTTGATCGCTTCGTTGGAGGTTTTGACGAGCGCGTCGATGTGTTCCTGCGGGTAAGAATTCATTTTATTGAGCGTGTCTTTGTTTACCTGCCACGAGCGCGTATATTTTATTTTTTCCCATTTCCAGCGCAGATTGTCCTTGCGATCGTCGAAAATCTTCTGCGCCGCGTCTGCATCGCCGTCGTCGAGTTTTTCGGAAACCGCGTCGATGACCGAAGCGTATTCCTTCAAAAAATCATTGATCTGCGCGTCTTTTTTACAAGCCGTAAAACTCAGACTGCCAATTAAAATTAATACCAAAACCAACTTTTTCATTTTATTTTTAGCGAAACCGTCAATTAAAATCGAAAAGGATCGTCAAATATCTTTTCGGCAGAATTCGGAAAAAAATTATGGAACATTCAAAAGAATTTTTAGAAATTACGGCTGAAGCGCGGGCGCGTGTAAAGGAAATTTCATTGGCAGAAACTTTGGAAAGAATGAAACAAGGCGCGATGCTGATCGACGTGCGCGAAGACAGAGAATGGAACGCGGAACACGCGAAAGATGCCGTTCACATCGGGCGCGGCGTGATCGAACGCGACATCATTTGGAAATATCCCGACAAAGAAAAAGAGTTAATTCTTTACTGCGGCGGCGGTTATCGTTCCGCGCTCGCGGCGGACAATCTGCAAAAAATGGGCTACACGAATGTTTTTTCGATGATCGGCGGCTGGTCGGCGTGGAAGGAAGCGGAATTGCCGACGGAGAAAGTGTGAAAAAGTGAAATGTTACAAACAAAGAAAAAAGTGAAAAAGCAATTCATACTTTTTCACTTTTTACCTGTTTCACTTTGTCGTCTTAGTTTTCCCAGCTTGCTTGGAAAACGATGTCGGCGACATTTTCGTTGAGCGAAATTACGCGGCTCGGTTGTCCGAAGCCGAATTTTTTGCTCGAAACCGAAATTACATAAGTTTCGCCGACGGCAACGTCTTCAAAAACGAAACTGCCGAAACTGTTGGTTTTAACGATGCGCGGCGTGGTCAGCGGCGCACCGCTCAAAATAACGGCGAGATTGCGGATGGCATTTCCTTCCGCATCCACGACGCGACCTTCGATACGTGCGGAAGCAGCGGTCGGGACAAGCAAATTATTCCAAAAACCGTTAAGCGCTACGTAGGTTGCACTATACATATTAGTTCCGGCGGCGGCTTGTCCCGCAGTTCCTTGCACGGAATAAGTTCCGCCCGAACTCGAACCTCCGCCGTTGCCGACAACGGCTTGCTGAAGCGAATAAGTTCCGCCCGAGGCAATCTGCGCGTTTACGCCCGCAACTGCCAAAACAAAAAGAAATGCGGTTGAAATCGCTGATGCAAATAATTTTCTCTTCATAATTTTTCTCTTAGTTTAAGATTCGCTTGTCCATTTAATTTAAACTCAAATTCAAATTAGCGCAAATAAATTTGAATGAAAATAATGTCCAAGCGAATCGGTCTTTCATTATTGTTTGCAAACTTCCGCTTCGGGATTGGTTGCGCAAACGAGTTTTTTGAGCGCGTCGATCGTCGCTTGCTGTTGTTTTAACTGCGTCTTTAACGCGTCGTTTTCCTTTTTCAGTTCATTCGTGCGTTCTTCGACCTTATCGTTTAATCCTTGAATTGCGGCAAACGCAACGCCATCAGGATCGATCGTCGCAATTTTTGTATCGCTTTCGCCGACGTTGAATTTTGCGTGAAAATCCTGCGCCATGATACCGATGTGGCGGATCGATTTATCCTGCGATTTATAATTCCAAGTCGTGACGGGCATCGTGACGACCTTTTGCAGAATCTCGCGCGTGTTGACCGTGACGAAGTTTTCCTTCATATTGCGGTCTGAGAGCGAACTCCACGAACCGCCGCCCGGTGCCATTTCAACTCCTGACGTTAAACCTTGATTGGTAAAAAAGCGAAAACCTCCGCAGCCGCGAATGTTGACTTGATTGTTTGCCGTTGCCGTAACTGCGTCCGACGAAAAACCCGCACAGCCGTCACTGATGACGATGGCTCCTTGTCTGGCAGTGCCGGGCTGACAATCCCACGTCGAACAAGTGCTGGCGTTTTTACCGAGTGCGAGCGAAAAATTACCGGCGGCTTTGTTCTGCAAACCGATTGCAACTCCGAAAGAACCGTTGGCAATGCTCGGTCCGATGGTGATCGAAGCCAAACCGCCCGCGATCGAACTCGGTCCGAGTGCAAGTGCGTCGTCGTTCGTTGCTTGTGCGCCAGAACCGATCGCAATTGCGCCGACACCCGAAGCAGTTCCGTTAAAGGCGAAAGAACGGTCGCCCGAAGCCGTTCCGTTATTTCCCAACGCGACCGATTCACTTCCCGAAGCCGTTGTCGCCAAGTTTGCCGCGAACGAATTGTTGCCCGAAGCGCGAACGTTTTCACCGAGTCCGACCGAACCCGTGCCGATGTTCGATTCATCCCAATAGGTCGCGCCGAAGCTGTCAACTTTTCCGGCGCGAAACGCCCATTTGCCCGGATACCACATCAAACGCGAACCTGCGCCCGTTGTCGGAACCGCGCCTATTGTTTGTGATCCCGATGCTGTAAATCCGCCATCAATATTGAAACGAAAATTGCTTCGCGGTGTAAGATTTCCTATTCCGTCGTCTTGTGCGCCCGTGACGTTTACCGCCGCATCCGAAAGAGTTGTCGAACTTGCCGTTTGCGTTGCCGTCGGTGTCAGGCGGACTAAATTCGAGGGCAGACGATTTTCGTTGATCGTCACTGTCGTCGAACCGTCGTTGATCGCATTGATAACGCTGTTTCCGGCGGTCGTGATCTCGACATTTGCCGCGTTGAGCGAACGCACCGCATACGGCGCACTTGTGATCCGCTGGCGCGGCGAAAGTGTTGTAAACGTCGGCTCGGCGGCTGTCTTTACCTTGACCGAAAGAAATCTCGCGCCGCCCGTAAAGGCATTTGCTCCGAAATCGAGTTCGACGCTGAAAACGCCGTTTGTAACGCTTACGTTATTGTTCGTAACGGTCGCACCGATTTGCGTCCCGCCGTTATTATCGTTATAGAGTTCAAACTCCATCTGATACGTGCCGTTCGCCGCCGTTGCGCCGTCGTTCAATTTGCCTTGATACGTAAAAGATGTCGTTTGCGCGAAAACTGCCGCGCTCAAACATAAAATAAAAAGTATTCCGCAGATTGTTTTTTTCATATTTTTAGATTTAGTTTTTCAAATCACACGATTTATTGTTTACAAATTTCCGCCGTCGGATTGCTTTCGCACATCAATTTTTTCAATGCTTCGATGGTCGTTTGCTGTTGTTTCAGTTGATTTTCGAGATTTTCAATCTTTTTGTCGCGGTCTTTGAGTTCTTCGTTCAAACCTTGGATCGCGGCAAGTGCAACGCCGTCGGCATCGACCGTTCCGATCGCTTCGTCGCTGTTGCCCATTTTAAAAGATTTGAAGAAATCCTGCGACATCGGACCGATGTGGCGGA
>DAITPE010000336.1:0-6627 GCA_036833775.1 Pyrinomonadaceae bacterium
TATTGGTTTAATTTTTTTTTTCTATTATTTATAAACCAAATATTCATCCGTGATCGAGCCGTATTTTAGAGCGAAAACGTCTTTCAGATAATTTTGATAAACTTTCCAAGGTGCTTTCGATCCTTGTTTCGGAAGAATTTTTTCGGCTCGCAGAATGTAGTTTGCGTCGAAATCTAAAAATCGTTCGCTCGATAGATTTTCGTGGTCGAATTCGGGAACGCAAACTTCGTAATTGTTTTGTTTCATATAGTTTAGAACGCGTGTGACGAAAAAGCAGTTGAGGTCGCATTTGAGCGTCCACGAAGCGTTTGTGTAACCGATCGAAACCGCGAAATTCGGAATTCCGCTGAACATCACGCCTTTGTATGCGTGAATCGAAGAAGTTTCGATTTCATTGCTGTCAATCATCAATTTCATTCCGCCGAAAAGCTGAACATTCAAACCTGTTGCGGTAACGATAATATCCGCGTCCAAAACTTCGCCCGAATTTAACTCGATTTTGTTTTCGGCAAATGTTTTGATCGTGTCGGTCACGATTTTTCCCTTTCCGCTTTTCAGCGCGAGAAACAGATCGTTGTCGGGAACGAGACACAAACGCTGATCCCAAGGATTATATTTCGGCGTAAAATGTTTTTCTTCAAAGACTTCGCCGAGTTGTTTTTTGATAGATTTTTTCAAAAATTTCTTAACAAAGTTCGGATATTTGCGCGAAATTTGATAAAGCCCCAGACCGAGCAGAATGTTTTTCCAACGCGAGATTTGGTGCGCCGCGTTTGCGGGCAGAATTTTTTTGAAGAAATTTGCGATTCGATCTTCCGCCGGAAGATTCATAATGTAAGTCGGCGAGCGTTGGAGCATCGTTACATTTTTAGCTTTTTCGGCGAGTTTCGGCAGAAGCGTTACGGCAGTCGCGCCGCTTCCGATGATGACGACGTTTTTGTCCGCGTAATCGAGCGTTTCATCCCATTTTTGAGGGTGAATTTTGATGCCTTTGAAATTGTCGAAATGCGGAAATTCCGGTTCGTAGCCGCGCTCGTAATTGTAATAACCGCTGCACATAAACAGAAATTTGCATTCGATCTTTTCGGTTTCGCCGCTTTGCTTGTCGAAAATTTCGAGCGTCCAATTTTTCGCGTTCGAATTCCAGTTCGACACGACGACTTTTTTGTTGAATTGAATATGTTTGCGCAGATCGAAAGCGTCAACTGTTTCGTTGATATATTCCAAAATCGAAGGTCCGTCGGCAATCGCTTTCGGGTTTTTCCAAGGAAAAAAACTGAAGCCGAAAGTGTACATATCCGAATCCGAACGAATTCCCGGATATTTGAACAAATCCCAAGTTCCGCCGATGTTTGCGCGTCCTTCGAGAACTGTAAAACTCATTTTCGGGCATTTGTCATGCAAATGAAAAGCCGCACCGACGCCCGATAATCCCGCGCCGACGACCACCACATCGAAAAATTGTTTATTTTCGCTCATCGTATTTTTTTGATAATTTTTTCCTAGCTTAACACTATTTCAAACTAGGCTGAAAATCGGAATTAAAGTAAAATTTTTCTGCAATGAAACTCCGACTCAATAAATTTTCAAGATCGCTTTTCTTCGTCATTTCGCTTTTTATTTTAAACCTGAATCTTGCGGCACAGACCAAGGATTTTACGAAATACGTCAATCCTTTCATCGGCACGGGCGGACACGGACACACATTTCCGGGCGCGACCGTTCCGTTCGGAATGGTTCAACTTTCGCCTGACACGCGCATTGATAATTGGGACGGAAGTTCGGGCTATCATTATTCGGATTCAACAATTTACGGCTTTTCGCACACGCATTTGAGCGGGACGGGAATTCCCGATTATTGCGATATTTTATTTATGCCGACGGTCGGAAAACCAGAATTTACGGCGAAAGAAGGCGAAAAGAGCGAAAACGGTTATGCTTCAAAATTTTCACACGCGAACGAAAAAGCCGAGCCGGGATATTATTCGGTAAAACTCGACGACGACGGAATTTTCGCCGAAATGACCGCAACTGAAAGAGTCGGTTTGCACCGCTACACTTTTCCGAAAACCGACGAAGCAAACATCATTTTAGATTTGAAATGGCGCGATAAAGTTTTGGATTCGGAATTGAAAATTATCGGAAATAATCGAATTGAAGGTTATCGCCGTTCAAGTTCTTGGGCGAAAGATCAGGTTGTTTATTTTGTCGCTGAATTTTCAAAGCCTTTCAATGATTATTATTACTCTTCTAATTCGACAACCGGAAAAAAATCGATTATAAAAGCAACAATTCCTAAGTTTAAGGGAACTGAAGTAAAAACTTATGTCCAATTCAAAACTTCCGAAAATGAACAAATCCTCGTAAAAGTCGGCATTTCGCCTGTCAGCATCGAAGGCGCACGAAAAAATTTGGCGGCGGAAATTCCCGATTGGGATTTTGAAAAAGTTCGCGCTGATGCCAAAGCGAAATGGAATAAAGAACTTTCAAAGATCGAAGTT
This sequence comes from Pyrinomonadaceae bacterium, assembly GCA_036833775.1. GTDB lineage: Bacteria > Acidobacteriota > Blastocatellia > Pyrinomonadales > Pyrinomonadaceae > JAJQRF01. The sequence continues at coordinate 2,502 of DAITPE010000336.1, forward strand.
TCGGGCGGAACTGATGAGCAAACGACTAACTTTTACACCGCGCTTTATCATTTGAACATTCAGCCGAATATTTTCTCGGACGTTGACGGAAACTATCTCGGGTTGGACAGAAAAATTCACAATCTCAACGAAAACCAAAGTCCAAAGTCCAAAGTCCAAAGACCAAAGTCGGAAAACTACACCGTTTTCTCGCTTTGGGACACTTTTCGCGCGGCGCATCCGCTTTACACGATCATTGATGAACGGCGAACCGTAGATTTTATCAACACTTTTATTCGTCAATACGAACAAGGCGGCAGATTGCCCGTTTGGGAGCTTGCGGGAAACGAAACCGACACGATGATCGGTTATCACGCCGTTTCCGTGATCGCCGACGCGATGGCAAAAGGCATCAAAGGTTTCGATTACGAAAAAGCCTTTGCGGCGGCGAAACATTCGGCGGAACTCGATCATTTCGGACTCGCGGCTTATAAAAAACGCGGCTATATTTCGATGGAAGACGAAAACGAAGGCGTTTCCAAAACACTCGAATACGCATACAACGATTACTGCGTTGCGACAATGGCGCAGTCGCTGATGCGCGAAAATTTGCGGATGACGAAAGCTAAATTTGACAAATTACAGCGTGATGCAGACAAATATTTCAAGCGTTCCGAGTATTATAAAAATCTCTTCGACGCGGAAACGGGTTTTATGCGTCCGCGTCAAAACGGCGGTTTTGTCTCACCATTTAAACCAAATGAAGTTACATTTCATTTTACTGAAGGCAATAGTTGGGTTTATTCGTTTTTCGTGCCGCACGATGTTAACGGTTTAATTGATTTATACGGCGGAAAGCAAAAGTTCGCCAAAAAACTTGACGAACTTTTTACGACCGAAGACACTTTGACAGGACGCGAACAGCCTGATATTACAGGACTTATCGGGCAATATGCACACGGCAACGAGCCTTCGCACCACATTGCTTATTTGTTTAATTACGCGAATCAGCCTTGGAAAACTCAGGGTTATATTCGCAAGATTTTGGACGAATTTTACAAACCGCAGCCCGACGGTTTGATCGGAAACGAAGATTGCGGGCAAATGTCGGCGTGGTATATTTTGAGCGCGTTGGGATTTTATCAGGTCAATCCGTCACGCGCCGTTTACGATTTCGGAACGCCGCTGTTTACGGAGGCGAAAATAAAATTGGAAAACGGTAAAATTGTCACGATCAAAGCCGCAAATGTATCTGCGAAAAATATCTACATCAAATCCGTGAAATTCAACGGCAAAGCATATCGCGCAACTCAGTTTCAGCACCGCGATTTGATGAACGGCGCAACAATCGAGTTTGAAATGACAGACGCGCCCGTCAAAGATTGGTTCGATGAATTTTCTTTTTCGCAGGTCGGCGGTGGATTGGTTGCCGTTCCGGTCATTAATGTTCAAAAACGGACTTTTAACGATGCGGCAAATGTTTCGATAAAAACGATCGCGCCGGACGCAAAAATCCTTTATTCATTGGACGGAAGCGAGCCGAAAATCGAATATACAAAAGAATTTTCGGTTGATAAAACATCAGTCGTCAAAGCGGTTTCGGTCAATCAAAAAGGCATAAAAAGTTTTGTCGTTGAAGCCAAATTAACTAAAATTCCGCACGATTGGACGGTGAAGATTTTGTCGAAATATAATCGGCAATACACGGGCGGCGGCGATGAAGGTTTGATCGACGGGATTCGCGGAACGCTGAATTTTGCTTCGGGCGAATGGCAAGGTTATCAAGATCAGGATTTTGTTGCGATTGTTGATTTGAAAAAGGAAACGGAGATCAAACGCGTCGGCGGCGGATTTTTGCAGGATGCGCGACCTTGGATTTGGATGCCGACGCGTGTTGAATTTGAAGTTTCAAACGACGGCGTGAATTTTTCAAAAGTCGCCGAAATTAAAACGGATGTTGCTCCCGAAGATATGAAGCCGCAGATCAAAGATTATTTTCAAAGCATCGCGCCGACGAAAGCGCGTTTTGTGCGCGTGAAGGCTTACAATCTCGGAAAAATTCCTGCTTGGCATCCCGGCGCAGGCGACGATGCATTTATTTTTGTGGACGAAATTTTCATCGATTGATTTTCGCTAAGTAACAAACAAATCAAAAACTTAAAGCCGCAAGATCATTTGAAAGTCCGATGTTTACAGGGCTAAAAATGATTTTGCGGTAAATTTTTTCTTGCTTTTTTTTGTTTTTCGGTCTTAAAATACTTCTCAACTGTCGTTAAACTTACATTTTTGTCGAATTTCAGCGATATGATCTAAATCATATTTTTCTATTCAAACTGCGGTTAGGATTTAATTGGAAATGCAACTGCAAACCGTAAAATTCATTATTGTCGGTATCGCTTTCGGGATGGCATTAGCGATCGGTGTTTACACGTTCGTTTATGCGAAAGGCTATTCGTATTTGAGCAACGATCCGGGCGCGTGTGCGAATTGCCACATTATGAACGAACAGTTTGATGGTTGGAACAAATCCAGCCATAAAGATGTGGCGACCTGCAACGATTGTCACACGCCGCACGATTTTGTCGGTAAATACGCGACGAAGGCTTCAAACGGATTCTGGCATTCTTACTATTTCACGCTCGGCGGTTTTCACGAACCAATCCAGATGAACGAGCGCAACACGCGCATCACCGAACAAGCCTGCCGTAATTGTCATCAGCCAATGGTCGAATCCATTACGGTTTCGCACGGTCAAAAAATGGATGAGGAAGTTTCGTGCATCCGCTGTCACCGCTCGGTCGGGCATCAGCATTGAATTCAAAATCGATTTCAGCAAAGAGGGAATATGGACGAACAAGATAAACCAACGGAAGCAGAAAAAACGGAAGAATCGCAAACGGAAAAGAAACCGCGTTCTTACGGTTTGAAAATATTGTTTTTGGTTGCTTTCATCGCATTCGGCGCGACGCTGCTCGGCGTTGCGCTTTTGACGAATATCATCGAACGCAAAAACGAAGCGCGAAATCCTTTTTACCGCGTCGTCGAACTGACCGATGACACGGACGATCCCGCGATTTGGGGAAAGAATTTTCCGATGCAATACGACGGTTATCTGCGGACGGTCGATCAAAAACGAACGCGTTACGGCGGCAGCGAAGCCGTTCCGCATTCGCCGAGCGATGCCGATCCTCGTCTTTATACGGCGCAATCGCGTTTGGAAACCGATCCGCGCCTGAAAACGATGTGGGACGGTTATGCTTTTTCGGTCGATTTCCGTGAAGAACGCGGACACGCTTATATGCTGCTCGATCAGGAAAACACGGAACGTCAGCATTATTCAAAACAGCCCGGAACGTGCATCAATTGCCACGCGTCGGCTTACACGGCTTATAAACGTCTCGGCGGCGGCGACATCGTGAAAGGTTTTAACGAACTGAATAAAATGCCGTATTACGAAGCGCGTAAAGAAGTGACGCATCCGGTCGCTTGTATCGATTGCCACAATCCCGAAACGATGCAGTTGCGCGTGACGCGTCCGGCGTTTATGGAAGGAATCAAAGCTTACAAAGCGACGTTGGGCGTTCAGAATTTCGATGTCAACCGTGACGCGACGCGGCAGGAAATGCGTGCTTACGTTTGCGGTCAATGTCACGTCGAATATTATTTCAAAGGTCCTGAAAAAACTTTGACGTTTCCGTGGACGAAAGGTTTGAAGATCGAAAACATCGTTTCGTATTACGACGAAGTTCAGCATAAAGATTGGGTTCACGCGCGGACGGGCGCGAATGTTTTGAAGGCGCAGCATCCCGAATTCGAGATGTATAATCAAGGGATTCACGCGCGCGCCGGAGTTGCGTGTGCCGATTGCCATATGCCTTACAAGCGCGAAGGCGCGATGAAGGTCAGCGATCATCATATTCAGAGTCCGCTTTTGAATATCAATCAGGCTTGCCAGACGTGTCATAAAGCTTCGGAAGAAGAATTGAAATTCCGTGCCGAAACGATTCAGACGCGCACTTTTAATCTGCGTAATACGGCGATGGACGCGCTGATGCAGTTGATCAACGATCTGCAAAAGGCGAAGGAAAGCGGCAAATCCGATCAGGAACTTGCTTCGGCGCGCGATTTTCAGCGCAAGGCGCAGTTT
>DAITPE010000337.1:0-6607 GCA_036833775.1 Pyrinomonadaceae bacterium
GGGTTGGTCTTAAAAATAAAATCCGAAATCGTAAATCGAATTATGGCTAAAAAAATTACAGGTTATATTAAGTTGCAGATTCCTGCCGGTAAAGCAAATCCGGCTCCGCCGATTGGTCCGGCTCTCGGACAACACGGCGTGAACATCATGGAATTCTGTAAGGCTTTCAACGCAAAAACGCAGAATGACGACCCGGATATGAAAGTTCCGGTCGTAATTACCGTTTATGCGGATCGTTCGTTCACGTTTGAAACGAAAACGCCGCCGGCAGCGGATTTGATTCGCAAAGCCGTTGGAATTCCGAAAGGTTCGGGCAAACCGAATCGTGAAAAAGTCGGAACGATCGCACGCAGCGTCATCGAAGAAATCGCGAAAAAGAAAATGACGGATTTGAACACGACAAATCTTGAATCGGCGATGAAAACGATCGAAGGAACTGCAAAAAGTATGGGTTTGACTGTTACAGACTAATAATTTGTAACGAAATAATTGGGAGAAATGCTTACGTTTTCTCTGAAAATGTAAATTCAAAAGCGTTTCGTTAAAACCAAAAAATACAATGGCTAAAAAAGGTAAAAAATACCGTTCGGCTCTTGAAAAAATCGAGCCGAACAAAAAATACACGCTTGAAGAAGGCATTGCGAAAGTAAAAGAAGTCGCATTTGCCAAATTTGACGAAACGGTCGAATTAACGATGTGGCTCGGTGTCGATCCACGCAAAGCCGACCAATTAGTTCGCGGAACGGTTGTTTTGCCGAACGGTTTGGGCGGCAAAGCAAAGGTCGTCGTGGTCATCGCGCAAGGCGATAAAATTCGTGAAGCTGAAGAAGCGGGCGCAGATATGGCTGGCGGCGATGAGATCGTCGATAAGATCAAAGGCGGCTGGCTCGATTTCGATGCGCTGATCGCAACGCCCGATATGATGGGTAAAGTCGGTCAGCTCGGAAAACTTCTCGGACCGCGCGGCTTGATGCCGAATCCGAAAACCGGAACTGTCACGATGGATGTCAAAACGGCGATCGAGGAAACGAAAGCTGGTAAAGTCGAATATCGCGTCGATAAAACCGGAGTTATTCACTCGCCTGTCGGAAAAGTTTCATTTGACGACGCAAAATTAGCGGAAAACTTAAAAGTTTTGATTAACGCCGTGATGAAGGCAAAACCGACCACGGCAAAAGGTCGTTATTTGAAAAAAATCAATTTGGCTGCAACGATGAGTCCGGGCGTTTTGCTCGATGAACTTTCATACGTTTAATTCTAGTGAGGTGCGATAGAAAGTAATATGAAAACAAGAGAAAGAAAACAAGAAGATTTGAACGCCCTCGCTGAACAGCTTCAAAATTCCAAATCGGCGATGATCGTCAGCTTTAATAAATTGACGGTTACCAAAGATCAGGAATTTCGTAATCAGCTTCGTGAAGCAGGTGCAAAATATCAAGTAGTTAAAAATACGATTGCCCGTCTTGCCGTCAAAGGCACGCCGTATGAAGGTGCAAGCGAGCATTTCAAAGGCGTTACGGCAATCGCTTGGACAGATAACGATCCAGTCGTTTTGTCCAAAACGGTTTCAAAATTCGTAAAAAGCAACGCCGACTTTTATACATTCAAAGCCGGTATTGTCGAAGGTAAAGTTGTCAATCTCAACCAAGTTGAAGCAATTGCCAGCTTGCCGTCGAAAGAAGAACTTATTTCGCAACTTCTTTATGTCATCAACGCGCAAGCACAACGCATTGTTACAGTTATCAATGCCGTCCCGCGCGATCTAGCATCTGTTATCAAACAGATCGGCGACAAAAAAGAAGCGTAGAGATTTAGGATTTGGGATTGCGGATTTTAGATTTAATTGAAATTCGCAATTCTCGAATCAAAGTTTGAAATAGCCAAGACTCAAGGAAAACGGGCGAAGCGAATTGTCAGGTCGCTTTTGCAGCTCGGACGATTTTTAAGTGGATGCAACCTTTAAAGATTTGTCCCGTGGGTTCAACAGGCTGACAACCAACGGTCGTTAAAATTTAACGGCTTAACAATTAAAAAATAAAAACATAGAACCCTATTGGAGGAAATTAAAATCATGGCAATTACAAAAGATGATGTTGTTGAGTATTTGAAAGGAATTACGCTTTTAGAAGCGTCGGAATTGGTTAAAGAATTGGAAGAAGTTTTCGGAGTTTCGGCTGCTTCGGGCGGCGGAATGATGATGATGGCTGCTCCGACGGCTGCTGCTGATGCTCCGGCTGCGGAAGAAAAAGATTCTTTTGACGTTGTTCTTACAGCGGCTGGCGGCAACAAAATTGCGGTCATTAAAGTCGTTCGTGAAGTCGTTGCGGGTCTCGGCTTGAAAGAAGCTAAAGAACTCGTTGATGCCGCTCCGAAAGCGATCAAAGAAGGCGTTTCCAAAGACGAAGCGGCTGACATCGAAGCTAAATTGAAAGAAGCCGGTGCAACCGTCGAAATCAAATAGTTCAAAAAAACAACGAACTTAAATTCTCTGACGTGCATCAGAAGTGATGCATAAAAAATTTGATGTTAGGGAATTTAATTGTTAAACTAAGTGGCAAGCGTTAAGAAATTTGCATAAATTTTTGACGCTTGCCGTTCGTTCAAGTTGGAAACAAAGGGTTTAGATAGTGTTTCCGAGGTTTTAGCGCGATTTTCTCGCAGAGATATAAAGTGGAGAGTAGGTGTCCAGATTCGACACTCTCAAAAATTTGTAACAGCAAGAAACTGCTGAAAAGCGGTCAGGGTGTGCTACACCTTCGACCGCATTTGCCGTCTTTTTTTGAAATTTTTACTGGTTTTGTCGGAAGCTAAAAGCATCCTATCAATAAAAGACGATTTTTTCAACAATTATTTTCTTCAAGACCTGTTTTTAATATTATGATTAATAATCCGCTTCAGAATAATACAACCGGACTTGGTCGCCGCACGAGTCGTGCGCCCGAGCGCGTGGATTTTTCGAAAATTTATACATCCGCCCGCATTCCGAATCTGATCGAAGTGCAGCGTGAATCTTATAACCGATTTTTGCAGATGGATTTGATTCCCGAAGAGCGTGAAAAGGTCGGATTGCAGTCGGTTTTCGGCTCGATCTTTCCGGTTTCGGATTTCCGCGAAACGGCGACGCTCGAATATGTCGAGTATCAGATCGGTAACTGGCAATGTAAATGCGGAAACTTGGAAGGTTTGGAGCATCTTCGCACGAACTGTAAAGAATGCGGCGCGAAGATCAAAGTCGATCCGTTCAATCCGGCGGAAGTTCTCTGTAACAATTGCGGAACTTTTAATGCCGTTCGTCCGAAACTTTGTCCGAATTGCGGTGAACCTGTCGGTTTGAAACACAAACACGATCAGCAGGAATGTCAGGAACGCGGAATGAGCTATTCCGTGCCGCTGAAAGTCAAAATCCGCCTGACGGTTTACGATAAAGATGCCGAAACCGGCGTTTCGACGATCCGCGACATCAAGGAAGAAGACGTTTTCTTCGGCGAAATTCCGCTGATGACCGACAACGGAACTTTCATTATCAATGGAACCGAACGCGTGATCGTTTCGCAATTGCATCGTTCGCCGGGTGTTTTCTTCAAAGGCGACCGCGATGAATATTTGGCGAAGATCATTCCGTATCGCGGTTCGTGGGTTGAATTTGAATTCGATCAGAAAGGAATTTTGCATGCCCGTTTAGGCAAACGCAAAATTTTGGCTTCGGTCTTTTTGCGTGCGTTGGGCTTGTGGCTCAATCCGCAGATCGATATGAAAACCGTTTCGGACAGCATTCTCGAGGAAGTTGTCAAAAATGCGGAATTTACGAACGCGGATATTCTGCGCCTTTTCTACACGACGGATGAAGCGGTTGTCGAAAAGGGTAAATTGTTTGTCAAAGTAAAAACGGAAGGCGAAACGCATTTGAACGGAATGCGCGCCGAAGAAGATATTAAAGACAGCGAAGGTGAAGACCTTGTTCGTGTCGGCAAAAAGATCACGCAATCGGCACTGCGCGAATTGAAAAAACTCGGCATCGAAAAAGTCGAAATTTCGGCGAACGATTTCGAAGGCGCGTTTGCAATGGATGATGTTGTCAACACCGAAACGGGCGAAGTAGTGATCGAATCGAACACGGAAATCACGCCTGCCAAGCTTCAGCAGTTGGTTGAAGAAGGCGTTGAAACATTCAACTTCTTCTTCCCGAAAAAAGACAATATCGGCGAGATCATCACGGCAACTTTGAAAAAAGATGCGATCTCGAAACCGGTTGACGCTTTGCTTGAAATTTACCGCAAAATGCGTCCCGGCGATCCGCCGACCGTTCCGACCGCTTACCGTTTGCTCGAAGGAATGTTTTTCGACGCGAGACGTTTCGATCTGTCGCGTGTCGGTCGTTTGAAGTTCAACATCAAAATGGGCAGACCGGAACGCGATCGTCTCGATGATCCGCTTCTGCAAGCGACGGATTTTGTCGAAGTCGTTCAGTATTTGCTGAACATGAAGAAAAATCACGAGCATTACGGACAAGACGACATCGACCATTTAGGCAACCGCCGTGTTCGTGCCGTCGGCGAATTGCTCGAAAATCAATTCCGTATCGGTCTCGAAAGAATGGAACGCGCGATCAAAGAGAAAATGTCCATTCAACAGGATATGTTCACGACGATGCCGCGCGATCTCGTCAACGCAAAACCGGTAACTGCTGCAGTTCGTGAGTTCTTCGGTTCGTCGCAGCTTTCGCAGTTTATGGATCAAACGAATCCGCTGTCGGAAATCACGCACAAACGTCGTCTTTCCGCGCTCGGACCGGGCGGTTTGTCGCGCGAACGCGCAGGTTTCGAAGTCCGCGACGTTCACCCGACGCACTACGGTCGTATTTGTCCGATCGAAACGCCTGAAGGTCCGAACATCGGTTTGATTTCGTCACTTTCGTGTTTTGCGCGCATCAATGAATTCGGTTTCATTGAATCGCCGTATCGAAAAGTGATCGACGGTCGCGTGGTCGAATTCGTCAAGATTCACAACGGCGGTGATACGCCGTTCAAACCGAACGAACACGTTCCGCTCGAAGATGTCGAAGCGGCAAACGAAGCTTTGAAAGACGGTCAGCGTCAAGCTGAATTTGAACCCGAACCGTTTTATTTGACGGCTTGGAACGAAGATAAGTATGTCATCGGTCAGGCGAATATTGCGCTCGACGACAGAGGCAATTTGGTCAACGAACGCAACGCCGTTCGTATCAAAGGTGAATTTACGACGGCTGAACGCGGCGACATCCAATATATGGACGTTTCGCCGAAACAGCTCGTTTCGGTTGCGGCATCGCTTGTTCCGTTCCTCGAAAACGACGACGCGAACCGTGCGTTGATGGGTGCAAACATGCAGCGTCAATCAGTTCCGCTTCTCCGTGCCGAAGCTCCGTATGTCGGAACCGGTATGGAAAAAGTTGCGGCGCGCGATTCGGGCGCGGTCGTGATTGCAAAACGCGACGGCGTGGTCGATTATGTCGATTCGGAACGTATTATCGTCAAAGCCGATCACCGTGTTGACGGAACGATCTCGCGCGAAGTTACGGCGGATATTTATTCGCTCGTTAAATTCAAGCGTTCGAACCAAAACACTTGTATCAACCAGCGTCCGATCGTCCAAGTCGGCGAACGCGTTAAAAAAGGTCAGGTAATTGCGGACGGTCCGTGTACCGATAAAGGCGAACTCGCTTTGGGTAGAAACGTGCTCGTCGCATTTATGCCGTGGCGCGGTTACAACTTCGAGGACGCGATTCTCGTTTCGGAACGTCTTGTGAAAGAAGACTATTACACTTCTATTCACATCGAAGAACTCGAAATCGAAGCCCGCGACACGAAGCTCGGACCTGAAGAAATCACGCGCGATATTCCGAATATCGGGGAAAATATGCTCCGCGATTTGGACGAATCGGGAATTATCCGCATCGGCGCACAAGTCAAACCGGGTTCGATTCTCGTCGGAAAAGTTACGCCGAAAGGTGAAACGCAATTGACGGCGGAAGAAAAACTTCTCCGCGCGATCTTCGGCGAAAAAGCCGGCGACGTAAAAGACGCTTCATTGACCTGCCCGCCGGGAATCGACGGAACGGTCGTTGACGTTCAGGTCTTTACGCGTAAAGGTCAGGAAAAAGACGAGCGTTCACTCGACATCGAACAGATGGAAGAAGATGCGCTTCGTCGCGACCTCGAAGACGAAGTCCGTATTTTGACCGAACAGCGCGACAAACGTATTTACGAGCTTTTTGAAGGACGTAAATTGTTGAAAGACATTGTCGAAGACGATGAAGTTTTGATCGCGAAAGGCGAAACCTTGTCGAGCGAAAAACTCGCCGGAGTTCCGACGCGTCTGCTTCGCAAAGCCGAAGTTACCGCCGGAGCGATCGACATTGCGGCTGAGATCAAAGAATACGAAAACCGTACCGATCGCCAGATCAGCATTTTGGCGGACATCTACGACGAAAGAATCACCAAGCTGAAACAAGGTGACGAACTTCCGCCGGGAGTTATCAAAATGGTTAAAGTTTTCGTGGCGATGAAACGTAAACTTTCGGTTGGCGATAAAATGGCTGGTCGTCACGGTAACAAAGGTGTGATCGCAC
>DAITPE010000338.1:0-6594 GCA_036833775.1 Pyrinomonadaceae bacterium
CTTTCCTTAACCGAATCGCCGATCAAACAAACATTGGCTTTTTCGTCCGATTCCGAGCGCGAAAACCAGCGACCTTCGATCAAGGTTTCACTCGTCGTTTTTTCCACTTCGGGAAGCGTTCCCTGCATTTGCACTGAAGTCGAGGTCTTGCCGTTCTTTCCCGTGACATTGATCTTTTGCCCGAAAAAATTGTTTGAAATATCGAGAAACGGCACGGCGACTTCGACCGCAGGCAGATTTCCGATAGCTTCGGCATCTTCCATCGTGAGCGGTTTACGCATCCGTTCTTCGCGCGTCGGCATACTCGTGCGGATGCCGATGTCCATTTTGTATAAAAAGATGGAACGCGTGCCGAAAGATTCGACCTGTTTAGCGACGGCAACATTGATGCCGCTGATGATGGCGGCGATCACCATCACGCTGATCACGCCGATCACCACGCCGATGATCGTCAGGAACGAGCGCAATTTATTGGAGCGCAGCGTATCCATCGCCATTTTCAGGTTTTCGTAATATGAACTGCCGACAATTTTCATAAATTATTCGTGCCGCAAGGCTTCGATAGGGTCGAGATTTGCCGCCTTCCAAGCCGGAAAAAGTCCGGCTAAAATACCGACACCGCCGGAAATTCCGATTGCCATAATGATCGCCCAGAACGGGATTTTTGTCGGGATTCCGACCGTCACGGTGACGATAAATGCCAAAAGTTCAGCGATTATCAAACCGATAAAACCGCCGATCAGCGCGAGTGTGCCGGATTCAAAAAGAAACTGCCGTAAAATATCGGCTTGCCGCGCACCGAGACTTTTTCTGATGCCAATCTCCTTTGTTCTTTCGGTTACGGCGACGAGCATAATATTCATAATCACGATCGCGCCGACGACCAAAGCGATCGTTGGAACAAATAAAATAACGGTGGCGATAGGTCCGGTAATTCCATTGATCAAGCTTGCGATCGCGTCGGGCGTGACAATACCGAAATTATCTTTTTCGCCGAAACCGATCTTGCGCTTGATCCGCAAAAGCGAGCGGGCTTCTTCGACGGCATCATTGAAAACCTTGTTCGATTTTGCCGAAACCACGAAATAAATGCCCCGACTACCGCGCAAACCGCCGAAATTCGCGCCGTAGGTTTTGATCGGAAACTGCACGAAATTGTCCTGCGGCTGACCGAAAACCGTACCTTTCGCGGTTTGAATTCCGATAATTTTATAGGGAATTCCTTGCACCGTAATTTCTCCGCCGAGCGCGTCGCCCTGCGGAAATAGTTTATTTGCCACGTCCATTCCGATATAACAGACGCGCATCGCGTTGTTATTTTCGGTATTCGTAAAATATCTGCCTTGGGCAATGTCGAGCTTGTCTATATCGGCAAGAATCGGTTCGGCGCCGTCTATCTGCACGTCGCGGATAACTTCGCCGCCGCGTTTGATCTCACGCGAATTCGGCAAAGCTTTCGCGCCGATCTTATCGATAAGCTGGGCGCGTTCCTTGATAAATTCGAGTTCTTCAAAGGTCAATTCCTTATTGCGCCGCTGTGCTTCGGCGATCGTGTCCGTATCTTTGAAATCGGTAAAATTAAATCGCCGGATAGTAAAGGAATTCGAGCCGATCTTGGCGATCTTTTCGTTGACATACGCGCTGAAACCCTGCAAAACCGAAAGCACGAGCATAAACGCGGCAACCGCGAAGATCATCCCGAGCAACGTCAAAAATGAACGTAATTTATGAGCCCAGATAGAATCGAAGGCGAGTTTAAAGGTTTCCGAAAAATCCATCTTGTAATTATAACCGCAGAAAATTTAACTGCTCTCATTATACGTGAAAATTCGTAAAAGGTTTATTCGTGAAAGTTTAAGAATGAACGCGCCGCAATTGCCGCACAACCTCGAATTTTGATGCGACGATACTAATCGAAGTCTAAATTTGTAAGTAGGTAGGCTGATTTTCAAAGTTCAAACTTCAGTTTGAATTTCTTTGTGTAATTCAAACTGAAGTTTGAACTCTGAACGGACTCGAGCAACTGCATTGAGTTTTTTATCGCTAAAAAGGTTGGTTTGGCTATTTGATCCGCTCGTCCTTTTCGATCTCACCGTCGCGGATCGTGATTACGCGGTGTGCACGTTCGGCAATGTCGGGTTCGTGCGTGACGAGGATTATCGTGTTGCCTTCCTCGTGCAGCTTTTCGAAAAGAGCCATAATTTCATAACTCGTTTTCGTATCGAGCGCACCCGTCGGTTCGTCCGCGAGCAGAATCGAAGGATGATTGACGAGCGCACGGGCGATGGCGACACGCTGACGCTGACCGCCGGAAAGCTCGTTCGGTTTATGCAGAACACGGTCGCCGAGTTCGACCGAAGAAAGCGCGGCGCGCGCTTTTTCATCGCGTTCGGATGATTTCATCCCCGCATAAATGAGCGGAAGTTCGACGTTGTGCAAAGCAGTTGCGCGGGCAAGAAGATTGAACGTCTGGAAAACGAAACCGATTTCCTTGTTGCGGATGCGGGCAAGCTCGTCGTCGGTCATTTCCGCAACTTGATTGCCGTTGATCCAATATTGACCTTTAGAAGGCGAATCGAGACAACCGATCAAGTTCATCAAAGTCGATTTTCCCGAACCCGAAGGTCCGATGATCGCCAAATATTCGCCTTTTTTCACGTCGAACGAAACTCCGCGCAAAGCGTGAAGCTGTTCGGTTCCCATTTGATAAGTTTTCCAAATGTCGCGCATCGAAATGAGCGAATCGCCGTGTGAAACAGTCGAGCCGCTACCGTTTGCGGGAAGTTTTTCGTTTTCATTTTCCATAAATCTATACATCGAATACTTCCTTATTTCGCCGCAGTATCGCCCTCTTTCTTAGTTTGTTTCTTGACGATCGTATCTTCTTTGAGCGTGTTCAAAACCCTGCTCGGTCCGGTAATGACTTCCTGACCTTCGGAAAGTCCGCCCGTGATCTGAATATCCGATTCGCCCGTGATTCCGGTCGTGACTTCGATGAATTTCGCTTTATTTCCTTCCAAAACGTAAACGCCTTTAATGGTTTTCGGTTTGTCGGCGGGTTGCGGCGAATCGCCTTGAATCGTTGGCGAGGGCGATGCTTCGGGTTTCTTTTCGATCACCGATTGAAGCGGAACGGCAATTACTTTTTCCGCAGTTTTGGTCGTAATGACGGCGGTTGCGCTCATTCCGGGACGCAAACCTTCCTGAATTTCTTTCGGCAAATCTTTCAACTCGATGACGACACGAAATTCTTTTGCTTCCTGCACGTTGATGTTTGTGGAAAGTCCGCCAGATGTTTGCGATTTTCCAACCGCGAGCGGAGTTTTTTGACGAACCGAACCGATCAATTCTTTTTCGCCGAAGGCATCGACCTTGATCTTTGCAGGCTGACCTTCTTCGACTTTATCGATCTCGGTTTCGTCGATTTTAACTTCGACATTGATCGAAGACATATCGGCGATCGTCAAAAGCGGCGTAGTCGAAAGTCCTGCAACCGCAAATGTTCCGACTTTTGAAGGAATTTCCGCGATCACGCCGTTGATCGGTGCAACTTGCAGAGTTTTGTCGCGCTGATTACGCGAACCGCGCAAGATCGCGGCTTGCTGATCGGCTCGTTTTATCGAAGCATCTGCGCTATATGTTGCAGTTTCCACACCGCGACGCGCATCTTTAACGGCGACTTGCTGTTGATTCGCCCGCGCCCGCGATTCTTTCACCCGTGCTTCGGCTTCATTGACAGCGAGCTGCTGCGCTTTCAAACGCGCTTGTGCATTTCGCAGAGCAACTTGCGTCGTTGCCACCAAATCCTTCGCTTGATCGTAAACTTGACGCGAAATCACGCCTTTTTCGAGTAATTCTTCGTTTCGTTTCAATTCACGCGTGGCGGCATTGAGATCGACCTGTGCGCGGTCAACTTCGGTTTGCGAAGCAACGACTTGCTGACGCGCCGAAGCGACCTGTTGAAGCGCGGTATCGACTGAAGCTTCCGATGCGTTCAAACCTTGAACAGCTTGTGAAAGTTGGTTTTGAGCCGCCGTTACTTGCGAACGGGAAACTTGCGTTTCGTTTTGCGCCGCCTGCAAAGATGCGATTTGCGCGTCGGTGCTCGATTGAAGCTGATTCGGATCGAGCCGGACAAGCGGTTTGCCTTTTTCGACCATATCTCCTTCTTTAACGTAAATTTCTTCGATTCTGCCCTGAACTTCGCTCGTCAGATTCATAAACTGAATCGGACGAACTTCACCCGAAGCCGTCACCGTCGAACGCAGATCGGGCTTGGTCTCGACTTTAATAACAGTAACTTCGGGAACGTCTTTTCTGGTTGCAAAAATGCTGCCGATGATGACCAGCAATAAAACGACGAACACACTAATCCCGATAATGATTTTGCCTTTACGGCTCATAGCCATATTGTTTATTTCCTCTTAATTGTGCAGTAAAAATATATTATGAAACTAACGCAAATTAAACTTTTCTCAAGCGTCAATTCAAAACTACGTTTTTTTATTTGAAAGTGTTTCAAAAAAAGTGAACCATTGAATCGGTTAAATTTCTATTTTACAGATTTAACGAAAAAATCGAAACGGGCAAACGAATCGAAAAAAAATCGGTTAAATAAATCAATTGAAACGATTCTTTACCTGCAATCAGGTTTTACGAACAGAAAATTAAAGGTTAAAATACACTTGCCATATAAAGTTCATATCTGATTTATGTCGCAAGGTAAATAAAGATGATTAGATGCCAGACTTGCGGAACTGAAAATCTTGACGGTTCACATTACTGCGATGAATGCGGTTCAAAATTGATAATACTTAATAACGAAACCAGAGCCGAGCATTCAAATTTTCAGCCGCAGTATTCCGAAACGCCGATTTTTCGCGGAGCAAACGTAACCTCCGTCGGTATTCCGCCGATCGTTGAAGAAATAAAACCGATCAGCGAGAAAAACGACGAAGAAAATAAACAGAAAAAAGATATTCACGCCATTATCAAGATCGAACGCGGCGAAGCCGTCGGGACGGAATTTACATTGACACAGGCTGAATCAAACATCGGTCGTTGGGATGCGGACAATGGGATTTTTCCCGATGTCGATTTAGATGCATTCGATCCCGAAGCGAAGGTTTCGCGGCGGCATGCACGTATTTTGTATCACGACGGCAAATATTCGATCGAAGACCTCGGTTCGACCAATGGAACTTTTGTGAATCGCGGTCGCCGTCTGATTCCGGGAACAGCGCAGATTTTACAAAGCGGCGATGAAATTATCGTCGGAAAAACTTTTTTGCGGTTTGTAATTAATCGGTAAAATTATCTGAAAATATTATAAAAAAATGGCTTATTGTCACGAATGCGGCTCGGAAGTCGCTCCAAACGATGTTTATTGTCCGTTTTGCGGAATATTTATGAATCTTTCTGCTCCGGTGGAAACGAATGCGGATTCAACTGAAAACGCCGTTGTCGAAACTAAAAATGAGCAAACGGCTTTGAATGAAGTTTCCAAAGAAATAGAACTCGCAGAAACGGCACTCGATTCTGATTTTACGGCGAATGAAAATTCGTCCGAGATCCTTCCGCCGACTGAAAATACAGCTCACGATAACTATGATTTTTCGTTAAGTGATACGGAAGAAAGTTTTGATTTGAAGGATGTAAAGGAAGAATATATTCCGCAAACCGACGAAACTTTTGAAAAACAACCAGAAGAACCGATCACGCCGCCGATTGCCGAAGCGAGCGAAAATATTGCCGATTATCAAACCGATTCGACGAATGATTCGGTAGATTTTTCGTTGGACAATATTCCGACGCCCTCGTTGATCGACGAAAATTCACAGAATTACGGCGTCCCTTTTCAAAAAACTGAAGAAAAACAGGAAGAAATTGTTTCCGAAATTGAAACTCAACCGGAAATGAATGAACCCGCTGAATCAGTTTCAATTCCAGAAGAACATTCCGACTCTGATGTAGAGAACGAAAAAACTTTCGACATTGAAACTCCGTTGGAAGTTGTTGCGCAAGACGAAGTTTCGGAAGAAGTTGAACAAACTACATCAGCCGAAAATACCGAAATAAGTCTAAAAGAACAAAAAGACCCGTTCAGCGAAACTATTCCTGATATGTCGTCGGCTTTTGTATCTAAAGAAGAAATCGAAACAACAAATGAAGAGAATCCTGTTGTTGAAGCAAAGGATGAGGAAATCGTTGATTTTTCGCAAACCGAACAGGCTTCCGAAGAGTTGAAACCGGAGATAGAAAAGCCCTCGGAAGAATTGCAAACGCCCGATCTGCACGTTTCACAAGCGGTTTTCGATTCGGTCAGAATAATGGAAACCAAACCCGAAAAAAACGAAGAAAAAGCAGAATTGCCGATCGCTTCATCGTTTGTCGAATCGATCGCACAAACAGGCGAAACCGAAAAACCGGTTTCCGAGAATTTGGAAGATTCCAAAGAAAATCTGTCATACACGACACCGAACATTGGCGGAAGCGATACGGACGGGAAAAAAGCGAAATTAAAACCGCTCGATGAAGGCACGATTTTGAACGGTCGATATGAAATTATCCGCAAGATCGGCGGCGGCGGAATGG